>DASPXV010000128.1:0-7202 GCA_035637115.1 Vicinamibacterales bacterium | reverse complement strand
ACACTAGTTGTAGTACTTCTTTTTATTGCCCGTCAGTGGGAGGTCGCGTTCGGTGAGCGCGTCCATCGACCGCGTGGGACGCGGCTTGGATTGCTCAGCCGCCTGGAACTGTCCCTGCATCGAGCGGCTGATCTTCCGGTGCGCGTACAGCCCCTCGAGCACGAAATCGATCGCCGATGCGAGCACGGGGTCGGACGGCTTCTTGCCAATCGCGCCGGTGCGCGCCGCCTCGTGGAGCCCCTGGACCTCGCCCGTACGCGCGATCAGTTCGGAGGCCGACAGCGTGTCGTCAACCTGCAGGCTGCCGCCGAGATCGAACCATTCCGTCACTTGCCGGAAATCAGCGTTGGGGAACCAGCCGTCGTAGACGGTCGAGACCGCGCCGCGAATCAGATCGCGGGCGACCGTGTCCGCGCCTTTCAGCTCTCCTTCGTATTCGAGCTCGAACTTGCCGGTGATCGCGGGGATCGCCGCATAAATGTCCGTGATCCGCGGCACCGCCACTTTCTCCCCCGTCGCCAGTGCGCGGCGCTCCGCGTTGGACAGGACGTTCTCGAGCAGTGAGATGGGAAGGCGCTGGCTCACGCCGGATCGCTTGTCGATCTTCTGATCCTGCCTCGCCTGGAACGCGACCTCCTCGACAACTTCGCGCACGTATTCGGGAATCGAGAGCTCGATGGTGTCGCTGTCGCGATCCGTCCACGACTCCTGACGCGTGATCTGCATCGCGTGCTGCCGCGTCGCCGGATAGTGCGTGCGGATTTCCGACCCGATGCGGTCCTTCAGCGGCGTGATGATCTTGCCGCGCGCCGTGTAGTCTTCGGGGTTCGCGCTGAAGACGACCTGTAGGTCCAGCGGCAGGCGGACGGGATAGCCCTTAATCTGGACGTCCCCTTCCTGCAGGATGTTGAAGAGGCCGACCTGGATCTTGCCCGCGAGGTCGGGCAGCTCGTTGATCGCGAAGATGCCGCGATTCGCCCTCGGCACGAGCCCGTAGTGCATCGTCAATTCGTCCGATAGTTCCAGGCTCGCGCGCGCCGCTTTAATCGGATCGAGGTCCCCGATCATGTCGGCGATCGTGACGTCCGGCGTCGCGAGCTTCTCGACGTAGCGCCCTTCGCGCCCGAGCCACGCGACGGGCAGGTTGTCTCCTTCAGCTCGCACGCGCGCACGGCAGGCGGCGCAGATCGGCGCCATCGGGTCGTCGTGGATTTCGCAGCCCGGCACGACGGGGAGCCATTCGTCGAGCAGCGACGTCAGCGCGCGGAGAATGCGCGTCTTCGCCTGCCCGCGCAGCCCGAGCAGGATGAAATTGTGGCGCGAGAGCACCGCGTTCACCACCTGCGGGACGACGGAGTCGTCATAGCCGATGATGCCGGGAAACAGCGTCTCGCCGGAACGCAGCTTCGCGATGAGGTTGTCGCGGATTTCAGCTTTAACGGAGCGGCGCGCGAGGCGCCCGGCCTCGACGTCCTTGCGCAGCGCGCCGAGAGTGGTCGCCTTGGGGGTCATTGATCGATATTAACAGGATCAAAGGGTTCAAAAGGGTTCAAGGGGGTCAAAGGGTTCACTTGAACCTCTTGAACCCCTTGAACCACAATCCCACGTGCCTATCGTCTATGCACACCGCGGTGGTGCGAAGCTGCGGCCGGAGAACACGCTGCTGGCGTTCGACCACGGGCTGTCGCTTGGTGCGGACGGGCTCGAGTTCGACGTGCGCCTCTCGCGTGACGGCGTCGTCGTCGTGCATCACGATGCGACGCTCGAACGCACGACGAACGGGCGCGGACCAATTTCTGCGCACTCGGCGGCGGAGCTGGCGCGTCTCGACGCCGGATACCATTCCGACGACTTCCGCGGACAAGCGGGCGGTGTTCCACGTCTTGACGCTGTCCTGGCCCGTTATCCGTCGATTCCTCTGCTCATCGAGCTCAAAGTCAACGATCCCGTGCTCGCGCACCGCACCATCGATGCACTGCGCAAGGCGAACGCCGTCGAGCGTGTTGCTCTCGGTTCGTACGAGACCCGGGTCCTGCGCGCGGCGCGCGAGTACGAGCCTGCAATCCGCACAGGCTCATCGCGCGAAGAAACGCGCCTCGCCCTCTATCGATCTTGGGTCCGCTGCCCGGTGCGGCGGCCCCGATATCAGGAGTACCAAGTGCCGGAATTCGCCGGAACCACGCGCGTCGTATCGCCGCGTTTCGTCCGGTACGCGCACGACGCGGGGCTCGCGGTGAAGGTGTGGACGGTCGACGATGAGCTGGAGATGCAGCGACTGATCGGCTGGGGTGTGGATGCGATCATCAGCGATCGGCCGGACATCGCCGTCCGTGTCGTGCGGCACAGCGTTTGAAGCTTTCCTGCGGCTCAGGAGGGCAGATGGATCTACGTGCTAAGTACGATCACGCGATTCAGACCGCGAAGAAGCTCGGGTTTCAGGGGACCGCGACGCAGGAAGGGGACAAGCTCCACTTCAAGGGCACGGTCCACTCGGAGGACGAGAAAAACCAGATCTGGAATGCACTGAAGACCGTCGGTGACTGGAAAAACGACATCCAGGGTGACATCTCGGTTGTTCCCCAGGCGCAGCCGGTCGGCACATCTGGCTCAGGCGGGCGTACCTACACCGTGAAGTCCGGCGATACGCTCAGCAAGATCGCGAAGGAGCACCTCGGCGACGCGAACAGCTACATGAAAATTTTCGACGCGAACAAGGACCAGCTGACGGATCCCGACAAGATCAACCCCGGTCAGGTTCTGAAGATCCCCATCTGATTTGGAAATTTGGAAATTTGGAAATTTGGAAAGCTGGTGATTTGGCGGCTGGCGCCGAATCACCAGCCGCCTGTGCCCGGCGGCTCAATGTTCGGTAAACTCGCGTCCGTGCGAAACGCAGGAGCGTAGTTTGCTGAACTGGCTGGGAGTCACCGGTGCCTGGGCGCTGTGGGTCGGTCTCTATCTCGGTTTCTCCATTCTGATTCTATGGATCGTGGGCCGAATCCTGCCACTCGCCGGCCGCGGCCGCAGACGAGGCTGATCTCATCGATCTGCCTCGGCGCGGCTTCTGCGTCGTCCGTCATGTCCGTCGCCGGGCCGCCGAATCCGCACGGCGGGAAATCGTCTCGGCTCGTACGCTCGCGCACTTCGTGCGCTCGACGTCGCGGCGAGTAGGGATGCGCTTCAGCGGCTTCTGCCAGGTGTACTGCACCGGCACGAGTGCACCGCAACGTCACGGATCACAGGGACCAGACTCGCCGCGAGGAATCGCCTCGCCGATTTCCGGCTTCGCCTTACGCTCGCCGTGCTCCACGGCGTCCGTCGCCGGGCATGACGGCCACGCGCGCCGCGGCGAGATCGATTCCCGTTCCTCCGGAATGCATGCGGAGCGAAACGTCCGCCGGCCACGCGCGTGAGTGGTCGCAGAGAAGTTATCGCCCCGCGAGTTCCGCGGCGGTCGTGAACTTCGGCTCGATGTCCACCGGGATGCCTGAGAGGCGGTCCAGGACCTTCTGCACTTCTGGCCGGACCACGCCGAGGCGCTCGATCATCCCTTTCGCGTTCGCGTAGTTGCCCTCCGCCTGCAGCGTCATGATTTCCTTCGTCAGCGCCGTGACGGCGTCGCCGATTTTCGCGTTGTCGACCATGAACGTGGCGTCAGGTTTCACCTTGAACGCGCCGGCGTCGATGAAGTAATTGAGCTGCACCGCGATGCCGCGGCCGTGCGCCTCGTTCACGCCGAAGCGGATCGAGCGGAACGCGGACGCCAGGAACGTCGTGTACATCGTCTTGGCGATCGCCGGATCGAGCTGCTTGTGATCGGCGAGGTAACGCAGCGCCCACAGCCCGGACACGTCGGCCTTCGCCTCCTCGATCGCGCTGTACGTTTCCTTCAGCTCCTGCCGCACCGTCGTCTTGCGATTACCGACGGTGATGTTGTGCGGCCCGAGCCCGTGCATCAGCTCGTGCATCAGGATGTGCGTGAAGAACGCGTCGAACGAGATCTTCGACTGATCCGCCGTGGGCAGCGCGATCTTCGAGATGGGAAGCAGGACCATCTTGAACTTCGCGTCCTGCACGTTCTTCAGCATGACGCGCTTCGCGCCCTTTTCCTTCACGACGCGCTCGTCGTTCGGCAGGTTGTAGGCCGCCGTCTGCACGCCGCGGTTGCCGTCGCCAGCGGCGAAGACCACATTGACCACCTTGATCGGCGCGAGCCCACCGAGCTTCGGGTTGCGCAGCGACGGATCGATCGGGAGGTTGTTCTCGAGCTCCTGCAGGTGATCGCTGAACGCCTGCAGCTTCTTCGACTCGGCATCGTCACGCACCGTAATGAACGCCTCGAATGCCGCCTTCGCGTTGAACCATTCGTCTTCGTACACCTCGTACGGGCCGATCGTCGGCTCGATCGCGGCGTCGAGCTCCATCCAGGCCACGTCGCTCGCGTAGTAATCGTTGGAGAGAAACGCGTCGGCCCGTGTCGTGAGGAACTTCTTCAGCGTCCCCTCACCAGTCAGCTGCGCCGCCTCCCGCAGCAGATCCGCCGCGCGCGCCAGCTCACCTTGGTACTCGATGCTGTACGGCACCGCGACGAAGCCCTTCTCTCCACGACGGATCGTCGTGAAGAAACCCGTCGCCGCCTCCTTATTCGCTCCTGACAGGCCGTCGAGCCATTTCTGCACTTCCGCCTTCTCTGCGCTCGCGGGATAGAAGTTGGCAGCCTCAGGCTTGGCGGGCACGCCCGGAACGAACGCGCGGTTTTGATCCAGCCGGTCCCACGGACCCTTGTTGATCAGGAAATAGCGCAGGCGCGCCGCGGCCGTGCGCGACGCGCGCGGGCCGACGGGATTGGCCGCGCGGCCGGCGAGATCCTGGAGCATCGCCTCGTTCCCGGACCAGACCTGGCGCAGGAAAAGTGCGTCCATGACGCGCGCGGCGTCGATGAGACGCGCGAGCGCCTCGCGCTCGTTCTTGGGCAAGCCGGTGATATCGGCGCCGATGTCGGCGGGCGCGAACCGCGCCGTCATCTTCTGAAGTTCCGCAAGCGTAGGCATTTGTGTGCTGTCCTGTGCCACTGCGGTCAACATGAACAGGCCACAGAACATGACGCCGCAGACCAACACCGATAAACACAGAAAGAGAAATCCAGGAGCGTTCTGTGTCGGTCTGTGTTGGTGTGTGGCGCCGCGATCGGTGTTGGTCTGTGGCGTCTGTCGCATCTGTGGCCTACAATAAGAGGATTGTAGCCCGACCAAAATCCCCGAGGATGGCTCCCCGATGAGAAACCCCGCGCCGAAGGACAATGCCGAGCTTGAAGCTCTGGAACAGCGAGAGTGGCGTGAAGCACTCGATTATGTAATCCAGCAGAACGATCGCGGCCGCGTGCAGCGGCTGCTCGCCACGCTCCGCCATCACGCCCGCATCAGCGGCGTGGCGCTGCCGTTCAGCGCCGTCACGGCGTACGTCAACAGCATCCAGCCGAACCAAGAAACCCCAATCCCCGGCAGCCAGGAAATCGAACGCCGGATCAAGAGCCTGATCCGCTGGAACGCGATGGCGATGGTCGTCCGCGCGAACCGCGTGTCGGACGGCATTGGCGGCCACATCTCGACCTATGCGTCCGCCGCGACGCTCTACGAAGTCGCGTTCAACCACTTCTTCCGCGGCAAGGGACGTGAAGGCGACGGCGACATCGTGTACTTCCAAGGGCACGCGTCTCCCGGCATCTACGCGCGCGCGTTTCTCGAAGGGCGTTTGTCGCAGGAACGGCTCGAGAACTTCCGTCACGAGACACGACCCGCCGGCGGTCTGTCCTCATATCCGCATCCCTGGCTGATGCCGGACTTCTGGGAGTTCCCGACGGTATCAATGGGCCTCGGCCCGATCATGTCGATCTACCAGGCGCGCTTCAATCGCTACCTCGAAGATCGCAACCTGAAGAAGCCCTCGACGACGAAGGTGTGGGCGTTCCTCGGTGACGGCGAGACCGACGAGCCCGAGTCGCTCGGCGCGATCAGTCTCGCGGCGCGCGAGAAGCTCGACAACCTGATCTGGGTGATCAACTGCAACCTGCAGCGCCTCGACGGTCCCGTCCGCGGCAACGGCCAGATCGTTCAGGAGCTCGAGGCGATCTTCCGCGGCGCCGGCTGGAACGTGATCAAAGTGTTGTGGGGCAGCGACTGGGATCCGCTTCTCGCGAAGGACCACGACGGCCTGCTCGCCAAGCGAATGGGGGAAGTGGTCGACGGCCAATACCAGAAGTACACGGTGCAGTCGGGCGCGTATCTCCGCGAGCATTTCTTCGGCGCGGACCCGCGGCTGCTCGACATGGTCAAGCACCTCTCGGACGATCAGCTGAAGCGCCTGCGGCTCGGCGGTCACGATCCGATGAAGGTCTACAACGCGTACAAGTACGCGGTCGAGACGAAGGGACAGCCGACCGTCATCCTCGCGCGCACGATCAAGGGCTACGGGATGGGGGAGGCGGGCGAAGGCAAGAACGTCACGCACCAGCAGAAAAAGATGAACGAAGCGGACCTGCGGTCGTTCCGCACGCGCTTCGGGATTCCCATCTCGGACGAGCAGATCGCGGAGACACCGTTCTACAAGCCGGCGGAAGACAGCCCCGAACTGCAATACATCCGCGAGCGACGCAAGGCGCTCGGCGGCTCCGTGCCGCAGCGCAGCGTCCGCGTCGAGCCGTTGAAGGTCCCGCTCGAAGCGGTCTTCGAGGAGTTCTACAAGGGCACGGAGGGACGCAAGGCGTCCACGACGATGGTGTTCGTGCGCATGTTGTCGAAGCTGCTGCGCGACAAAGAGATCGGCGACCTCATCGTTCCCATCGTCCCGGACGAGGCGCGCACGTTCGGCATGGAAGCGCTGTTCCGCGCCGTCGGCATCTACTCGCACATCGGCCAGCGCTACGAGCCGGTCGACATGGACACGCTCCTCTATTACAAGGAAGCGAAGGACGGCCAGATTCTCGAGGAAGGGATCACCGAGGCGGGTTCGGTCGCCTCGTTCATTGCCGCAGGCACCGCGTACGCGACGCACGGCGTGAACACGATTCCGTTCTTCATTTACTACTCGATGTTCGGCTTCCAGCGCGTGGGCGATCTCATTTGGGCTGGCTCCGATTCGCGCGTCCGCGGATTCCTCCTCGGCGGCACGTCGGGACGGACGACGCTGGCGGGCGAGGGGCTGCA
>DASPXV010000127.1:0-38014 GCA_035637115.1 Vicinamibacterales bacterium | reverse complement strand
GTGGGCGCCAGACGGAAGCGCAGGACAGCTCGCGCGCGAGTTCGATGGCGCGACCGCCATCATTAATCTGGCCGGAGAGTCGCTCGCGCGCGGACGCTGGAACACCGCACGCAAGCAGTTGCTGCGTGAGAGCCGCATCATTCCAACGCGATCGCTCGTCGCGGCATTCGCCGAATCCAGTGCGCCGCCACCGACCTTCATCAGCGGCAGCAGCGTCGGCTATTACGGCGACCGTGGCAGCGAGCCGCTGACGGAGGAGTCGTCGGCGGGGAGCGACTTCCTCGCGCAACTCTGCGTCGACTGGGAGGCGGAGGCGCAACGCGCCGCCCGTCCCGGCGTGCGCGTGATCACGCTTCGTACCGGCCTCGCGCTCGAGAAGTCAGGCGGCCTCGTCGCGCAGATGATGCTGCCCTTCCGCCTCTTCGCCGGCGGACCGCTCGGCAGCGGCCGACAGTACATGGCATGGGTGCACCGGCACGACTGGGTCGAGGTGGTGCGCTGGCTTGTCGAGGCGCCGTCGGTGAGCGGCCCCGTGAACGTCACCGCGCCGCACCCGGTCACGAATGCCGAGTTCGCGCGCGCGCTCGGCCGCGCATTGCACCGCCCGGCATTCGTTCCCGCTCCCGCGTTCGCATTGAGGATCGTGCTGGGGGAGATGGCGGATGCCGCGCTCACCGGGCAGCGCGCGCTTCCCGCACGCGCGCAGAGCGCCGGCTATCACTTCCGCTATCCGGAGATCGATATCGCGTTCCGCGGGATCTTCGGAGACTGACGGGATACTGACGCTGTCGGGCAGAGGCACATCGGATGCTGTCGGGCAGAGGGCACACCGGATGCGGTCGGGCAGAGGGCACACCGGATGCGGTCGGGCAGAGGATGGCCGGGCAGCGCACAACTGCCGCGGTCGGGCCGCCGACGCCGTGCCCTGACAAGCTACAGAATCGCCGGGGCGGCGGCGCGGAAGTCGGCGCCGAGCACGTCAAGCGAATTGCCGCCAAGCCAGCTGTCGATCACCTTCGAGTAGATGGAGCGGAAGTCTGTTTCGTACCTGACGTCTTGCCCGTTGTTCTCGAGCGTCGGGTTGTCAGCGGCAATGCGCAGGTTCGGCGCGGTCCCGTAGATGCCGCCGCGAACCGCGCCACCCATCGCCATCATCACACTCGCAGCGCCGTGATCCGTGCCCGCGCTCGCGTTCTCGTTGATGCGGCGGCCGAATTCCGAGAACTGCAGGACCATCGTGTCGTTGAACAGCCCCTGGCGCGTGAGGTCGTTGTAGAAGGCGAGCAGCCCGTCGTTGAGCGTCGCCATCAGCGTCGTGTAAGCGCCGTTTGCCTGGTTCGTGTTCTGCGCCGCGTGCGTGTCGAAGCCGCCCGTCTGCACGAAGAACACGCGCGTGCCGATCCCGTTCACCATCGCGCCCGCCACCGCCTGAAGCGCCTGGCCGAAGCCGTTGTTGGGATACGTCGCCTGCGGCCGGTAAGTGCCGACCGATGAGACGCGATCGAGCGTCGCGAACGCCTGTTGCGCGGTCGCGTTCACGAACGCGAGGTGCGGCATGTCGACTGGAATGTGCGACGCGATGCGCGTGGCCGTTTGCCGCGCGTACTGGATCTCGGCCGGTGAGCTCGAGTTCGGGCTCGCAAAGGCATACGCGCCCACGCTCGGAATCGCCGCGACGCCGACCTTGTTCGCCAGCAGCAGGTGCGGCACGTCTCGCGTCGTCGACCACCCGACGAGCGGGTCCACCGGCGACGGCAGCGTGTCAAGATAGCGCCCGAGCCAGCCCGCCCCTTGGGTGTTGTTGACGTTCGCGGTCGACCAGATGTCGGTGCCCTGGAAGTGGGATCGGCTCGAGTTCTCGTAACCGGTACGCTGAATGAACGCGAGCTTGCCCGCGTCGAAGATCGTCTTCAGTCCGCCCAGGCGCGGATTCAGGCCGAGCGCGTTGCCGGCGCGATCGCTGCCGACCTGCAGGACGTTGGCGGCGGGGATGGCGAGCACCGGGCGGCGCGCTTGGTACTGCGGGTCGTTGTACGGGATCAACATGCTGAGCGCGTCGTTGCCGCCGCTCAGGTACAGGACGACGAGATTGCGGCGCGACGAACCTTGCGCGCGCGCGAGGTCGGAGAGGAACGCTGGAGCGGCGAAGCTGAAGGTGAACGCAGCCACACCGCCACGGATGAATTCGCGTCGAGCTACTCCGGGGGGCTTCGCCCCGCCGGCCCCCCTTACACGCTCGCTCGCGGGGTCGCAACACCCCGCGTGGCTCACTCGCTGCGCTCGTTCGTTCTTCATATCACACCAGTTGGTATTCACCGGATCCGACAATGAGGTGCGCCAGCCCCGAGGCTTTCGTCGCGAGTTGGGTCTCCGACCCCGTCCACGCCCCGCCGGCGCGCGCGTAGTCGATCAGCGCGTTATACGAATCGGACGGAAACGTCGCCGTCGTCATCCGATCGAGCGCCCACGAGACCAGTCCCTCGGGTGAGTTCACCTGGCCGCGCGCGGCATTGCGCAGCTCGAACTTCTGGTTCGAGGCGATCTGCGCCGCAAAGTTCATGCGCGCGAGCATGGCGCCGCTGGTGAACCAGAGCTGCCCGAGGTCCCAACCCGCGACGTCGGGCGGCTCGAACAGCTGCTGCCCCATCGAGATCAGCGGATTCAGCGCGTCGTTGACCGAGAACCCTGTCCAGCCGGTTTCCTTGATCGAGCGCACCACGAACTCCGCCGGCCACGAGTAACGTTTGAAGTAATTCGATCGACTCGTGAACTGCGGCGACACGAACAGGCGGATCAACATCGGCTTGATCTCGTAGCCGCTGCGATAGAAGTCCGATGCCATGTCGGCAATCAGCTTCTCGTCCGGCGGATCGGCTTCATTCACGAAGTAGCCGTACAACTTGCGCGCGAGCCTCGGGCCCGTCGCCGGATGCCGGACTACGGCGTCAATCAGATCGACGCCGTCCTGGATCCCGTCAGCTTCAGAACGGGCCGGGATCGTTTTGCGGCCGTCGGGGTAAATCGGAAACGTGAACGTCTTTGCCGACGTCTCGTGGTTGCGCCCGTCGTAGAAGAAGCGGTAATAGCCGTCGAAGGCGCCGCCGCCGACGCGGGTCAGGTTCCAGCCGGTAAAAACGCGCGCGCCGGCATACACGTCCGCTTCGATGTAGTTCCCCACGCCCATCGTGAAGAGCTCCATCAACTCGCGCGCGAAGTTCTCCTGCGGCAGCCGCTTGAAGTTGGTTCGTCCGTCGAGCCACACGAGCATCGCGACGTCCTTGGCGACGGCCAGCAGCAGCTCGCGGAAGTTTCCCGTGGCGTACTTGCGGAACAGCTCGAGCTGTCCATCCAGTCGCGCCGGCGTCTCGGACGCTTTCGCGGCCATCGCACGCGTTCCGTCGATCGCGCCGATATTGCCTGACACCTTGCTGTAGGCGGTCGCAAAGTGGTTGTGCCAGAAGAGCGCCATCTTCTCCTGCAGCGGACGCTCGGTGTGTACCATGCGGAACACCCAGCGCTGCCGCGCATGCGAGATGTTCGTCGCGGGTGCGAACCCGCCGAAGACGGTCATGCCGACGTATCCGGGTTTGCCGATCACGTCGTCGACGCCGTCGTAAATGGATTCGTAGTTGATTAGCCGATCGAGCGCCGTCGCATAGCCGAGATCCGCGTAGTACTCGACCTCACCGGGCGACGCGCCGAACCCGATGCGCCGGAGCAGATGTTCGATCAGTAATTCGCGCCGAGCCATGGGACCTCCCGCTCAAGCAGATTGTAGTGAGACCGTGGCTCGAGCGGCGAAGTAAAAATCTTCGATTACAAAACTCGGCCGAAGCCGTAAAGATCGTCCCCTTTTGCCGGCTCGCCGAAATAGGCGCGCAATAGAACACGGGCACCCAGCCACGCGACGGCCGCCCCATGCCGGCCGTGGCCGAGCGCAAAGAGATGGCGCGGAAAATTTCGGTGCGGTCCGACGACGGGCAGTCCATCTGGTGACCCATAGTGGACGAAATCCCATCCCCACTCAGGTTGGAGGCCGGAAATCGCCGGATACAGTGTCGTCAGCTCATACATGAGCTCGTTGACCTGCGGGACCAGTGCTTTCTGCCGAACCCGCGGTGGCGCTAGTGACCCCTGCCCACCGGAGAAGAGTACGCGATCGTCCTTCAGCCATCGCAGCACGTGCGGCGGAGATGCGGTATCGCGAAGAGCGGCCGTTCGCTTCCCCGTTTCGCGGCGGACCGCGGCCGGTAGCGGTTCAGTTACGACCGTGTAGGACAAGGCAGGTGCGAAGTGGCGCCTGAGAGCGCGAAGGTCGTCGGGAAGCCCGCCGGTGGCGATGACGACTGCGTCCGCGACGATGGATCCGGATTCTGTGACGATCTGGACGTTCTTCCGTCCTGCGCGGATGCGACGGGCACCGGTCCGCTCGTATATTCGTGCGCCGCGTGATGCCGCCGCGGACGCAAGCCCGACGCAGGCGCGGTATGGATCGATCGCGTCACCTTTCGTGCGGATGGCGCCCGCCGCGACGAGTCCCGTCTCCGCAGTCACGGCACGGGCGTTAAGCCACGATGCCTCCACGCCACCGTCACGCCGCGCCTGATACTCGCGCTGCAGACGGCGGGCGGCATCGGCGCCGTCCCGCGTCAGGAACAGCACATCCTGCGGAACAAGATCGGCGCGAATCCCAAGCCGCCGTATCGCTGCGTCGAAATCCAGCGCCGCACGGCGGAAGCCCTGCCACACGTGCCTGGCCGTCCTCAATCCATGCCGCGACGCGCTTTCCTGGAATGACGCGTCCAGATCCTGCCGCACGAGTCCCGCACTCGACGCCGTCGCGCCGGCGCCAATCCGCTCTGCCTCGACCAGCACCACGTCGACGCCGGCAGACGCAAACGATGCCGCACAGGCGCAACCTGTCAGTCCGCCGCCGACGATCGCGACAGACGTACGAATCTTGCCGCGCTGTCGGGAATAGTCGGGCCGCCTCGACCGCGGGAACGAATCGAAAAAATAGGAAACGGGCCGCATGCGCCGCTGAATTCTAACCTCAACTGCTCCTCCCGCCGTAGCACGCCATTTGCGTAGGTAGCGGGACTATGACTCTCCCGACCTCAATAAACGACCAGCTCGCACGGCTCGCGGCTTTCGACCCGTCGCCGTATCCCGTCATCAGTCTGTACTTGAATACCCAGCCGAACGAACGCGGCAGGGACAATTTCCAGGCGTTCGTCAGAAAGGAACTGAAGGCGCGAGCCCAGACGTACCCGGCGCGCAGTTCCGAGCGCGAGATGCTCGAACGCGACGCCGAGCGTATTGCGTCGTACCTCCAGAATGACATGCGGCCATCCGCGAACGGCGTGGCAATCTTCGCGTGCGACGCTGCCGGGTTCTTCGAGGCTGTCCAACTCGACGCGCCCGTGGACGATCACTGGCTGTATGTCGGCGACCGGCCGCATCTGTACCCCCTGGCGCGCCTCGCATCGCAATTTCCGCGCTACGCCGTCGTTCTCGCCGACACCAATCGCACCAGAATTCTCGTCGTCGCGCACGGCGGCGTCGCTCATGAGACGCCGGTGCAGGGCGTGAAGACGCGCCGGGCAACCCAGGGCGGCTGGGCGCAGGCGCGCTACCAGCGTCACGTGGAGAATTACCACCTGCACCACATCAAGGACGTCGTGGAGAGGCTCGAAAAGATCGTGATGCGCGAGGGGATCCAGCAGATCGTGATCGCCGGCGACCCGGTGGTGATCCCACTGCTGCGCGAGCAACTGCCGAAACCGCTCGCGGAAAAGATCGTCGACGAGATCTCGCTCGATTCCAGCGCCGCGCAGGGGGACGTGCTGAAGGCGACGCTCGAGTCGCTGAAAGAAGCGGACGCTAAAACCAATCGCGAGAAAGTCGACGCGGCTGCAGGAGCCTTTCGCGCCGGCGGCCTCGGCGTCGTCGGTCCTGACGCCACGCTGCTGGCGCTCACGAATGGGCAGGTCGACGAGCTGTTGATCGCCGCCTCGCTGGCAGACATTGAAGGTCTGCGCGGCACGCGGGCCGGCCAGATGGCGATGGCGAATGACACGGCGATCGCTGAACCCGCAGTGGAACCGGGGATGGCCGGCGAACCGTCGGGCGCTGACATCGGGACGGTGCGGCTGGCTGACGAGCTCGTCACGAAAGCGCAGCAGACGAGCGCGCGAATCTGTTTCGTGGAAGATGCGTCATTGCTCGCGCCGTATGGAGGCGTCGCCGCGACGCTGCGCTACCGCATCTAGCGTCCTAGCGCCGCTGCGATCCGCGCACGAGGAGTACCGCGGACACGATCGTGCCGATCACGGCGAGCACGATGAACACGCCGACGACGGCCTGGAACGCCGGCGTCTTCATCCAGCGCACGATTTGCGTCCCGTACTCGTGTGCGAGCGCGGCTTCGATGCCGAAGCGGAATAACCGTACCACGGCGAGCGCGCCGAAGAACGACCAGGGATTCATGCCGAGCGCGCCGCTCGCGAGCACGAACGGCGTGAACGGAAACGGCGGCGGGACCAGCGCGAGCGCCGCGACAAACTGACTGCCTTTGTTCACGCGCGCCTTCACGTGCTCCAGCCGATTCGGCTTCACGAAACGCGTCAGCCCTTTTTCACCTGCCTTCTTTCCAACCCAATACGTGCTCGCCGCGCCGACGACGGAACCGATCGCGGCCAGCAATGGGTACAGCCAGAACGATTCGGGCTTCCTCGCGGCCATGAGGATCACCACGAAGTCGATACCGAGCGGCATGTAGAAAACCATCGATGCATCGAGGGCACCCATGAGGACGACACCTGGGATGGTGAGGAAGTAGCCGAGGAAGGAAAAGAAGAGGGCGCGCACCGGCCGTTCCGATAGCAAACGAGACGCCGCGGATCCGGCGTTCGCGCCCGGAAGAGACCGGGAATCCGGCAGCGCGCATTGCGAAACAATCGTAAACCGCTGGGGAATATGGAGTTGCAAGCCACCTGATCTGGCAATCGCGTTGCTCGTTCACAGGGCATGTGCCTCGCGGCTCTCGTTTCCGTGATGCTGCTGGCGCCGGCGCCAGGTCAGTCCGCGGCCGCAACCGCCCTTTCGCAGTCCGTACATGCGAAGCTGACGTGCGTCGACTGCCACACCGCGGCGGCAGAAGTCCCACAGTGCCGCCGCTGCCATTTCGCCAACTACCAGAAGACGCTCGACAGCGTGCATCAGCAGGCAGTCGCGCGCGGCGATCGCACCGCTCCCTTGTGCGTGAACTGCCACGGATCGCATGGCGTGAAAAAAGCGGCTGCACGCGCGGCGGTCTCACAGACATGCGCGGCGTGCCACGAAGGAGTGGCGACAGCGTACGCGCGAAGCGTGCACGGGCGCGCGCTGGCGCAGGGAAACGCAGACGTTCCGGTGTGCACCGATTGCCATCACGCGCACGACGTCGCGGGTCCCCGCCGGGCTGAGTGGGAGCTGCGGTCCGTGCAGCGCGGCGGCCTCGTGCTCGATCCGGAAATCGCGCGTGGCGCGCTCGACGGCGACGGCGATGCGTCACACGATCCAACGCGCGGCGCCGTCAGCGCGGATGAGTACGAGCGGCTGACCGACCGCGAGAAGCAGGTCCTGAAGCTGGTGGCCGAGGGGCACAGCAACAAGGAGGTTGCCGCGCTTCTCGGCATCAGCGTCAAGACCGCGATGTCGCACCGGGAGCACGTCATGGAGAAGCTGCGCGCGCACAATCGCACGGATCTCATCAGATTTGCGCTTCGCCATGGCGTGATTCGCGCCGACCTGTGAGCGCGGCCCACGCGAACTGCACGAGCAGCGCGATGCCGATGAACGGCAGGAACATCGCGAACGCGCCGCCCATCACCGGCGCGATGACCAGGAGCAGCGGCCATGGAACGCGCACGTACACTGCGCCGTTCCCGCCGGGCAGCATTCCCCCTTCCGCGGGAACGAGCTCGACGCCCCAGGCGCCGCCGTTCCAGTAGAAGCCCGCGCTGACCGTTTCGCCGCCTGTGTATTTCGTCATGACCCACCTTCCTTCCCTTCTCTGATGTCAAAATACGCCCAGGAGGTGGCCCCAACAATCGGACGTTCTCCCGATTCGCGACGGGGAAATGCCCGAGGGGCCGGGGATTGATGGCTGATCTCGAGGAAACCACGCGATGACCCGGCTGGTGGCTGCGATCACCGTCCTGGTTGGCACCCTGACGGTTGCGGATCCAATGGCCCAGATTTCGCGGGAATACGTTCGTCTCGTTCTGGCGATGGGGGACCACGACAAGGACTACGTGGACGCCTATTACGGCCCGGAAGATGTCAAGGCTGAAGCCGCGAAAGCGAAGCTGTCGCTCGAAGACATCGGGAAGAGCATCAAGGAGCTCAGTGAATGGCTCGCAGGCGTGCCGGCCGCGGGACGCGACGAGCAGTCGCAGCTGCGCCATCAGTACCTGCAGAAGCAGCTCGCTGCCATGGGCGCCCGCGTGCGGATGCTCAAAGGGGAGCGTCTTTCGTTCGACGAGGAATCGAAGGCGCTCTACGACGCGGTCGCACCGACGAATTCAGACGCGCACTTCCAGGAGGTCCTGGATCGACTCGACAACCGCTTTCCGGGCAACGGTCCGCTCGTGACGCGGTACGACGCGTGGCGGCGCGCGTTCGTCATTCCTCATGACAAGGTCGATCCGGTGTTCAAGGCCGCGATCGCGGCCTGCCGCGCGGAAACGTTGAAGCACGTGCAGCTCCCCTCGACGGAATCGTTCACCGTCGAGTACGTGACGAACAAATCCTGGAGCGGCTACAACTGGTATCGGGGAAATTACCGAAGCCTCATCCAAGTCAACACGGACCTGCCGATTTACATCGATCGCGCGATCGATCTCGCGTGCCACGAAGGCTATCCGGGGCATCACGTTTACAACGCGCTGCTCGAACAGCACCTGGTGAAGGGGCGCGGGTGGCTCGAGTTCACCGTCTATCCCCTGTTCACTCCGCAATCGCTGATCGCCGAAGGCACGGCGAACTTCGGCATCGAAGTCGCCTTCCCTGGCGAGAAGCGCGTGAAGTTCGAGAAAGGGACGCTGTTTCCTCTCGCCGGGCTCGATCCGGCGCGCGCGGCGGAGTATTACGAGGTGCACGCCCTGGTCGACGAGCTGTCGTACGCAGGCAACGAGGCCGCGCGGCGCTATCTGGACGGACAGATCGATCGCGAGGCCGCGACGGCGTGGCTCGAGCGATACGCATTGATGCCGCACGAGCGCGCGGCGCAGCGCGTCCGCTTCTTCGACCAGTACCGCAGCTACGTCATCAACTACAACTACGGCAAGGATCTGGTTCGCCGCTTCATCGAATCGCGAGGGGGCACCGCGAACCATCCCGAGAAGCGCTGGCAGGAGTTCGAGAAGCTGCTGTCATCGCCGCGGTTGCCCTCCGGGCTCCGGTGATGCGTCTGCGCCGCGGCCTGTCCTGCCTCGCCGCGGCAGCGTGTCTCGCCGGCTACGTCTACGCGTACGCGTCGGGACGCGCCGGCACGCCCGTGCGCTCCGACGCGTTTTCCTATTACGTCTACCTGCCCTCCTGGGTGCTGTATCACGATCCGTCGCTGCAGGCCGCCGCGGATGACTGCTGCGGCGGTGAGTTTCCCGCGTGGACGGCGATCGTCCGCTGGCGCTTCACGCATGCGTGGGTGAATGCCCATCCGATCGGCGAAGCGGTCATGATCGCGCCGTTCTTCGCCATCGCCCACGCGCTTACTCGCTGGACCAACCTCTCGCCTGACGGATTCTCCCTGTACTACCAGCACGGCGCCGGTCTCGCCGGACTCTGCTACATGCTCATCGGCCTGTGGTTCTGCGGGCGGCTGCTGTCACGCCACTTCTCACCGGCAGTCGTGCTCGCGACTCAGGCCGCGCTTCTGACGGGCACGAGTCTTTACCATTACGCGACGTTCGACAGCGCGTGGAGTCACGCCTTTTCGTTTGCGCTCGTCAGCGGGTTCCTGGAGCGCCTCGATGCCCGGCGTCCGGGGCACACCGGAGACGATGTCGTGATCGGCGTGATCAGCGGTCTGTTGATCCTGGTGCGGCACACGCACGCGCTGATCCCGATCTGCTTTCTCGGCGCCGCCGCCGTACGCACGCGCCGCGTGCCGTGGACGGCGGCGGCGATCGCCGGCGTGGTCGTCCTTCCGCAACTGTGGCTGTATCACCGCGCCACCGGGCATTGGGTGATCAGCTCGTACGGCGACCTCGGATTTACGTTCGCTACGCCGCATATCGCCGGCGTGCTCGTGAGCGTTCGCAAAGGCCTGTTCTTCTACGCGCCGTTGCTCCTCCTGGCACTGCCAGGTGCAGCCTGGGTCCCCGATCGGCTGAAGCCATGGCGCGTACCCGCCGCCGTGCTCCTGGCGATCGAAACGTATCTCATCGCGAGCTGGTGGGACTGGCAGTTCGGTGGGAGCTACGGCCACAGGGGATTCGTGGATTTCTACCCGATCTTCGCGATCGGAATCGCTGCAACATTCGCCCGTATCTCCGCTTCTTCGCGCCTGCGATTGCTCTGCACCGTTGCCGTCGTCGCCTTGTGCGCCTTGTCGGTTTTCCAGATGCTCCAGTACTGGCACGGCGTGTTGCCGATGAGCGATACGACGTGGAGGCAATACCGCGCGATCTTCCTGAAAGGATGGTGGTGATGCGCGGCGCCGTCCTTGCCGTCTTTTTCACCGCCTGCGTTGGCGTCCTCTGGTACTTGCACGATCCCGCGTGGCTCATCGATCAGACGACAGGATTGCGCCCATGGCACCGCGCGTCGGATGGCACCTTGTCGCGCTGGTCCGGAGGGCATGCATCTTTTTTCGTGCCCTCGAACCTGAGTCAAATCCGTATCCCGGTTTCGACAACGTTCGATCCACGCGAGCCGGGTGGCGAGAGGCCGATGCTCGTCACCTTCAGCATCGATGACCGCCGCGTCGGCCGCGTCCTGCTGACCGGGCCCGGGTGGCAGGAGGTGACCCTGCCGATGCCGCCGCCGGGGAGCCGCCGCGTTCGGCGCATCGACGTGCGGACAAATATCACGCGCGAAGACAACCACGGCGTTCAGATCGGGCAGCTTTGTTGCTTTTCATCCCGCTGAGGCACGTGGGCAAGGCAAAGACCGATCAAAGCTGGACCGATATTCTCGACGCTCTGTATGCGGACTCCTGGAGTCCGTCATTACAGCGTTTCAGGTCCCCCTTCGCGTTTCGCGGACTTCCCTGCTCCGAACACTCCTTGTCGAGCTCGCTGGTTCGTCTTGCCGGGGAAGCCGACACTGCCATGCTCGAGCTTGCCTTGCTGCGCAACTTCCGGAAGTATGCCGTCGCAGAAGGGCAACACGCTGCCTCAATCTGGGACTGGCTCGCGCTCGGTCAGCATCGCGGCCTGCCGACACGACTGCTGGACTGGACCTATTCGCCGCTCGTCGCGCTGCATTTCGCGACGGAAACGCCGGAGGACTACGAGCGGGACGGGATCGTCTGGTGCGTGAACTTCGTGGAAGCCAACAAGCAGCTGCCGCCGCGGTTGAGACGGATCATGATGCGGGAAGGGTCCGAGACGCTGACGGTGGACATGCTGAGCGTATTCAAGGAGCTGCGCGACTTCGATGCACTTTCGAGAACGCCGTTCCTCGTTTTTCTCGAACCACCTGCGATCGACCGGCGGATCCTGAACCAATTCGCGCTCTTCTCCCTGATGTCGAGCCCCACCGCACCTATGGATCGATGGCTGGAAGAACATCCCGAGCTTTGCCGGCGGGTGGTAATTCCGGCCAGCCTGAAATGGGAGATTCGCGACAAGCTGGATCAGGCCAACGTCAACGAACGTATCCTGTTCCCGGATCTGGATGGCTTGAGCCGCTGGCTGACTCGCTATTACATGCCGACGGCGTCCGGCAATCGCCTCGCTGAAGGAACGTATGCCGATTCCGACTTCCATGCGCGCGATCGAGATCTCCTCGCACGGCGGACCCGGCGTCCTTCGCCTCGTCCGGCGACCCGTACCCGCAGTTCGCGCAGGTGAGGTGCTCGTTCGCGTTGCCGCTGCGGGGGTGAATCGCCCGGATGTCATGCAGCGAATGGGCAAGTACCCGCCACCGCCCGGCGCGTCGGATATTCCTGGTCTCGAAATTTCCGGAGAAATCGTGGACGCCAGCGGCCGTGGCCGCCCGGCAGGCAGTCGCGTCTGCGCGCTCGTCGCCGGCGGAGGATACGCCGAATATTGCGCCGTTCCCGACGAGCAATGCCTTCCAATTCCCGAGGGCATTTCGGTCGTCGCCGCCGCCGCCATACCGGAAACGTTCTTCACCGTGTGGACGAATCTGTTCCAGCGCGCCGCACTGGCCAGGGGTGAATCCGTACTCGTGCACGGCGGCTCGAGTGGCATCGGCACGACGGCGATCCAGCTCGCCCGCGCCTTTGGCGCAACGGTCTTCGCGACAGCCGGCTCGAAAGAACGATGTGACGCGTGCCGCAGAATCGGCGCGGCGCACGCGATCGATTACAGGACGGAAGATTTTGTCGCCGCCGTACGCGACGCGACAGGCGGACACGGGGTCGATGTCATTCTCGACATCATCGGCGGCGATTACCTGCCGCGCAACATTGAATGCCTCGCGCTGAACGGACGCCTCGTCCAGATTGGCCTGATCGGTGGATCGAAGGCCTCGCTCGACCTGCGTCAAGTGCTGCAGAAGCGGCTGACGCTGACCGGTTCAACGCTGCGCGTGAGGACGCCGGCCGAGAAAGGGACCATCGCGCGCGACCTGGAAACGCACGTGTGGCCGCTCATCGCGCGCGGTGAAGTGCGGCCGCTGGTCGACGCCGAATTCCCGCTGGAGCGCGCCGCCGATGCACATCGGGCGCTCGAAGCCGGCCGCATCTTCGGCAAGGCCGTCCTCATTGTCGCGTGAGCACTTTTTCGCGCCCGTATTCCACCAGCCGCTTGAGCGCTTTCACGCGCTCCGACCGATCGATATTGGCCTTGTTGACCGAGGCGCGCAGCACTTCGACTGTCTTGTCGTATGTTTCGAGATCCACGGGGTAGGGAAAACCGTCCTTGCCGCCAACCGCGAACGAAAATCGCGCCGGGTCGCGCGTGCTCGCAGGAGTCCCGTAGATCACTTCGGACGCCAGCGCGAGCGCGCGCAGGGTCTTGGCGCCGACGCCTTCCATTCCAAGCAGCGTCTCGAAGTCCTTCGGCGCGTGCTCGTACGTCTTCAGCAGGATCTTGTCCAGATGCTGCGGATTGACGTCTGCGATCAGCACTGAATGCCGGCGCGGCATCTCGAGCAGCGGCATCCCTCTCAGTGCGTCGAGGACGACGCCCGGCTTTTCCCGGGCCAGGATCGCGGAAGAGGATCGCGTGCCTTCACTTTCTTCGGCGACGAGATTCAGCGTCGGCGCTTCCGCTTCACTGCAGACGGCGGCATGCGGCTCGTTCACGAAGCTCCGCAGCCGCGACGCGAGCCAGTGATAGCGCCGCGCCATGCCATTCGCGTCGTTCATCCCCTGCTGGACGACGCACCAGCCGCCGCCGGGAGTAAAGAAGAACGCGTGGTGATAGAGCTGGTAACCGTCCTGCACGGCAGCGCTGTCGACCTTCGCCGACATGCGGCTCGCGTAGACGAGCGGACGCGCGTCAATCGACAGCGAATCGCAATAGTGGAGAATCTCGCCCGGCGTGCGGCGTGACACGGCTCCCTTGCCGCCGCCGACGTAGATGCCGAGGTCGCGCTCGGTTCCGCGCAGCCCTTCTTTCAACGCGCCAGTGACGGTCGTCGTGACGCCGCTGGAGTGCCAGTCGAACCCGAGCACGCAACCGAACGCCTGGAACCAGTAGGGATCCGACAGGCGCCGCAGCACCTCCTCGCTGCCGTACTCCTGCACGATGTGCGCGGTGATCTCGCGCGCAAGGCGCACCATGCGCGAAAACAACCACGCGGGCGCGCGTCCGCCGTGCAGCGGCAGCTGTGCTGAACCAGTCCTCACGATCTCATTATCGCAGGGATGTGGATGCTATCCTTCGAGGCTGTGTCGCCTGCGCGTCCAGTCTTCCGCTCATGGGCATTCGCGGCGGCCCTCGTAATCTGCGCGTTCGGCGCTCTCCTTCGGCTCGATGCGTTCACGGGCAAGTACGGTCCGCTCGATCGCCCCGCGTGGGCGCGAATCCTCACTCACGACGTCGCCCCTCTGGCGCGCCACCTCCGTCCTTCAACCGTTGTGTGGCGCCGGGAGCCCAAACCGTATGTCGGCGGCGATCCGATCGCGTATCTCCAGTACGCGCGCGCCATGACCTCGTTCTACCAGCCACACGTGCGCGAACCGGTCTTCCTCGCGGAGACGCGGCTGGCGTTGTGGGCGCTGGATGGCCAGGACGCCGGAGTCAGTCTCGCGTCGGCGGCGGGATCCGTCGCAACGGTATTTGCCACGTACCTCCTTGGCGCTGCGCTCATATCGCCGGCCGGCGGACTGGTGGCCGCTGCACTGATGGCGATCGAGTATGACGCGATCACGTGGGCAGTCGATGGCTGGCGGGATGATACGTTCGCGGCGTTCTTTGTGCTGACGACGTGGGCGCTGATCCGCTTTCGCGATGCGCCATCGTTCGGCCGCGCCGTCGGGCTCGGCTTGTTGGCGGCAGCGGCCTGCCTGACGCGAATCACGGCGTTGTCCTTCGTTCTCCCCGCGTTCGCCTGGATCGCGATCGAGCGCGGACCGGATCGGCGGAACCGTCAGATACACGTGGCGGTCGCGACTGTGATTCTCGTTGCGGGCGTCGTTCCTTACCTCGTCAGCTGCGCCATCGCGACAGGGAATCCGTTTTTTGCGATCAACGACCACACTCGGTACTACCGCCTCATCGAAGGCACCCAGACCATGCGGCCGGTCGGCACAGCGGGCTACCTCTATGACAAGTTCGCCCGGCGACCTTATGGAACGATCGACGTCGCCGCCGTCGGGCTTCTGGTCCGTCCGTTCGTCACGAAATGGCACCCTTACGGCATCTGGCTGCGCGGCCTGTCGACTCTGCTTTCATGGGCGGGGCTCGCTGGTCTCGCCATGTGGCTGTTCGACCGCCGAGGCCGTTTCGTGATCGTCATCCTCCTGGCCGCTCTCGTCCCGTATGCCTTCACCTGGAATCTGGGTGGCGGCGGCGAGTGGCGCTTCATGATGCACGTCTACTCGATTTACCTTGTCGCCGCGGTCGCGGCGCTCGCCGCGGCGGGGCGCCTATGCCTTCGCGCCGTTGCTTCGCGTGGGCGCGCGCCGGACCTGCGCGATGACCTGAGGCGGACCGCTCGACGCTCCGCGGTCGGAGTGGCCATCGCCGGAGTCTGGATCGTCTTTTACGGCGCCGCTCCATGGCTGGTCAAGCGCGAGGCGATCGCGAACGGCGATGCTGTCAACTTCCAGGCGGACGGACGCGACCGCGTCTTCTATCGCCGAGGCTGGTCGTCCAGTCTACCGCCGTGAAATATCCGTCGACGTGATGCGCTGCCGATCGAGCGCGGCGGCGAGCTCCACCAGACGGACGAACTCGGCGCGATAGCCATCACGATCTTCGCCGCGGTGCGTCGTCGCCAGGCGCACGGCGTCGGTCCACGTCGCGTCCGCCTTGAATGGAGAGCCGCGCAGCAGCATGCCGAACTCCGCGACGGCCGCGGCGAAGCCAACGTGCCGTGGCGCGGCCGTGTTACGCGCGAGTACCGGAACGGTCACGAGCGTGCTGCGATCGCCCGCGGGCTGCTTGTAGCGCACCTTGACAGTCATCAACTCGTTGGAGCCAACGGTCACGCGCGAGGGGGGCGGATTCGCCGGACGCTGGTACTTCAGCGGATCGATTGCGGGAGAATCGACGTCCTCGCCGGGTGGGACGATTTCGTAGAGCGCGGTCACAGAATGACCCGCGCCCATCTCGCCGGCGTCCTTCGTGTCGTCGTTGAAGTCATGGCTCTTCAAGCGGCGGTTCTCATATCCCACCAGGCGGTATGCGCCGACCGTCTCCGGGTTGAATTCGACCTGGACCTTCACATCCTTCGCAACGGTGACGAGCGTCGATCCGGCCTCCGCGACGAGCACCTTGCGCGCTTCGGTCAGCGAATCCAGGTACGAATAGTTTCCATTTCCCTTGTCCGCCAGTTTCTCCATGGTGGCGTCCTTCAGGTTGCCCGTGCCGACGCCGAGAACGGAAAGGAACACACTCGTCGCGCGCTTCTCTTCGATGAGACGCGTCAGTTCGTTCAGGCTCGTAATGCCGACGTTGAAGTCACCATCGGTCGCGAGGATGACGCGATTGATGCCCCCCTTGACGAAATTCTCTGCCGCGATCTGGTAGGCGAGCTGGATGCCTGCGCCGCCATTCGTAGAGCCGCCTGCGGAGAGCGAGGAGATCGCGTCCTGAATCAGTTTGTCGCGGTCGCCACGCGTCGCCGGCAGCGCGACTCCCGTGGTGCCCGCATAAGTGACGATCGCCACGCGATCCTGCGCAGTCAGGGTCTCCGCGAGCATCTTCATCGCCATCTTCACGAGCGGCAGCTTGTCCGCCGACGACATCGAGCCGGAGACGTCCAGGAGGAAGACGAGATTTCGCGGCGGCGTCTTCCCTTCCGGCAGGCGACGCGCCTGGAGTCCTATCAGCGCAAGCCGGTGCCCGCTGTTCCAGGGACACGCCATGAGCTCGGTCGTGACACCGAACGGCGCGCCCGGAGTGGAGTCGGCGTAGTCGAAATGGAAGTAGTTGATCAGTTCCTCGACGCGAACTGCGTCGGCAGGAGGAAGACGGCCTTCATTCAGGAAGCGTCGCACGTTCGCATACGACGCCGTGTCGACGTCGATCGAGAATGTCGAGAGCGGCTGATCGATCGGACGCCGGAACTTGTTCTCGTCGATGAACGCGTAGGACTCTGCGTCGACGGGCGGGGGTTGGACCATGATGCCGCGCCGCGCAGATGCGGTCAGACTGCCGCCCGCGACTCCGCCAGCAACTCCGGGTGCCTCGACTGGCGCCGCGTTCGGCGCGGCCGGAGGCGGCGGCGGGGGGCCTGCCTTGCGCATATCGCCGGTCGCGACCGGGCTCTCCGCCGTCACCGTCACGGTTTCGCTGACGCTCCCGACGAGCAGTTTCAGCCGCAACGGTGGGGGCGTGGTCGTACTCACCTTGACGACCATGCGTGTCTGTCGAAAGCCGGACAGGGTGACGCGGATCTCGTATGTTCCCGCGGCGACGTCAGCAAACCTGAACGCCCCGCTCGGTCCGCTGATCGTCATCGCGACGAGGTGTTCGCCCGACATCAGCTGAACCGTGGCGGCCGATATTGGCCTGCCCGAGGGATCCACGACGGTTCCCTGTACTGGGACACCGGCCGCGCGGCTTGTAACTGTCAGCAGAACAACGAGAAGAGCGACGACTGAGCTGCGAACGAGGAACCGCATCGCCATCCCTTTCTTCCGCGTGAAGCGGAAGCTACAGGTTCAGGAGAGCACTGGCAGTAGGTTAGACCCCGGTTTGCCGAACTTGGTTGTCGTAGATGCCAGTGTCCCGTCCCAGTGGATCGTGACGTAAGTCCCGGGCGCGGCGCCCGGATCGCAAGGCGCGACGAACGAGGATACCGGGAGTATCTGAGCGAGGAGCAACGCCCCGAGGCGGGATGTCCCGCCCGGGAATTATGTCGCGAACCACTGGGACGGGACACTAGACTGCCGCGGAGTTTGAGGGAACACGGTCACTCCGCGGCTCAGGGCGATCGCCGCATTCTGACAGCGCTGATCGTCGCGCGGCTCGCAACCGCGACCTGTTTTCGCCTGACACACCTCTTTGCGATCCCTGGACTCAGTGGCAATGAAGGATGGTGGGGCTTCAAGCCATCTCCTGGCTCGAGGGCCGGCCCTACGAAGCGCACACGACCAGCGGGAATCCGATCGACCTGTTTTTCCTGATTCCAGTCGCACTCGTCCATGCGATCGCGCCTCCGTCGTTCCTGCTGCTGCGAGCCTTGCCTGCTGCGGTCAATCTGATCGCGCTTCCGGTCGGCTTCTGGTTCGCACGACGGCTATACGGCGAGCGGCCGGGATCTTCTGGATGTCCTTCAGGTGACGGCCGCGCGTTAAACGTCGAGTTCAACCGCTTCTTCGGCCCGTTCCATGATGAAGCGGAAGCGGGCGGACGGGTCCTTGCCCATCAGTTCGTTGATCACGCGATCGGTGACGATCTGATCGGCGATCTCGACCCGGAGCAGCCGCCGCGTCCGCGGATTCATCGTCGTTTCCCAGAGGACCTTGGGCATCATCTCGCCGAGTCCCTTGAACCGCGTGATCTCCGGGTTGCCGCGGCCGTTGCCGTGCACCTTCAGGAGCCGTTCCTTGTGCGCATCGTCCAGCGCCCAGAACGTCTCCTTGCCGACGTCGATGCGATAGAGCGGCGGCTGCGCGAGGAAGACGCGGCCGCTGGTGATTAACTGCTGCATGTGACGGTAGATGAAGGTCATGAGCAGCGTGGCGATGTGGTGACCGTCCGAGTCGGCGTCGGCGAGGATGATGATCTTGCCGTAGCGGACGCGGGCGAGATCGAAGTTCTTGCCGAGGCCGCAGCCGAGCGCGGTGACCAGATCCGTGAGCTCCTTGTTCTCGAGGACCTTCGCGAGCGACGCGCTTTCCGTGTTCAGCACCTTGCCGCGCAGCGGCAGGATCGCCTGTCGCGTGCGGTCGCGCCCCTGCTTCGCGGATCCACCTGCCGAATCTCCTTCGACGATGAAGATCTCGCTGTCGTCGCGGCCGGGCGACGAGCAGTCGCTCAGCTTCCCGGGCAGGGTGAGCCGCCCGGACGTGGCCGTTTTCCGCGTCACTTCCTGCTGCGCCGCGCGGCTGGCTTCACGCGCGCGCGCAGCGAGGATGATGCGCGCGACGATCGATTCCGCCACCGAGATGTTCGTATTGAGCCAGTGCTCGAGCGCCGGCCGCACCTGCGAGTCCACAGCGGCAGTCGCCTCGGGGTTGTTCAGGCGGTCCTTTGTCTGTCCCTGGAACTGCGGGTCCTGCAGGAACACGCTGAGCACGCCGACAAGGCCTTCACGGATGTCTTCCGCGGTCAGCGTCACGCCCTTCGGCGACAGGTTGTGCGTGTCGATGAAATTCCGGACGGCCTTGCCGAGACCGGCTCGGAACCCGTTCTCGTGCGTGCCTCCCGATCCTGTCGGGATGCCGTTGACGTAGCTGCGGACGTGCTCGTCGGTCGATTGTGTCCACTGCAGCGCGAGATCGAGACGGATGCCGCTCTCGTCGTTCTCACGTGTGAGCGTGAACGGCGCATCGTGCACCGGCGTCGCTGCGCGCTCGGTGACGATCTTCTTCAAATAGTCGACGAGACCTTCGGAATGCTGAAAGACGGTCTTCTGGTCGGTCGACTCGTCTTCGAACGTGATCCTGATGCCCTTGTGCAGGTAACTGGAGATCTCCAGGCGCTCCTTGATCACGTCCGGATCGAACTCGACCTTCGGAAAGATCGTCGCGTCCGGCCGGAAGAAGACGGTCGTCCCGGTCCCGCGCGCCGGTCCAAGCTTCTTCACGACTCCGACGGGCACGCCTTGCTTGAAGCGTTGCTCCCACGTTGCCCCGTCGCGCTTCACCGTCGCCACGAGCTCCTTCGAGAGCGCATTGACGACGCTGGCGCCGACGCCGTGGAGGCCGCCGGCAGTCTTGTAGTTGCCCGCTTCGAACTTGCCTCCGGCGTGCAGCGTCGTGAAGATCACCTCAAGGGCGCTCTTCTTCGTCTTCGGATGCCTATCGACCGGAATCCCGCGCCCGTCGTCCGTCACGGTGATTGAAGCACCGTCGTCGTGCAGCGTGACGACGATGTTGGACGCGTAGCCGTTCATCGCCTCGTCGACGGCGTTGTCGACGATTTCCCAGACGAGATGATGGAGCCCGGTGGACCCGACGCCGCCGATGTACATGCCGGGGCGCTTGCGAACCGGCTCGAGTCCTTCGAGAACCGTGATGTCTTTTGCTGTGTAGGTAGCCACGTCGACCGTTATCTTAGCGCGGGACGATCCATGTCCCCGCCAATCGATCCTGGATCGCGCGTGCCGGCCTGTAGATCGCCCACGCGGCGCACGCGATCATGACTGCCATCAGGAACAGTTCAAGGGACAGTTGCGCGCCGCTCGCATCGGTCACCTTCGAGCCGTATTTCAGCACGAAGCCGGTCGCGATTACCGGCGCCCATGTCACGGCGGCACGCCACAACGCGCGCATGCGTGAAATCGGCTGACCGCGCCGGTTCACCAGCGCGGCGCCGAATGCGCGAAACAGGAAGCCACTGCCGATTGCCAGTGCGCCGGCGCCTGCGAAGAACGCGACGACGATGAATGTGCCGGCGAAAATCGCGATTGCGATCCCGCTCAATGCCCGCAGCGACATCAGCCTCTCGAGACCCTGGCCTTGTCCCTCGAGCAGCTTGCCGACCGTGGCATCCGCACGCCGGACCTCCTCCGGGGTGCGGACGCGGTGTGCGTCCACCGCGCGGCGCGCACGCTCACGGCCCCCGCGCGAACTGACGCTCGGAAAAGATTGTCCCCACGTCGCTTCGTTATCGATCGTCTGCGCGAGGTGTTCCGCCATGTAGATTTCGACGTCATCGTGCGTCTGCTGCGCGACAGGGTCCGGTCCCTTCTTCAGCCGCTTCTCTGTGCGCTCGAGCTCGTTCAGGCACGCGTCGAGCGTGAAGAAGATAGAAGATCGTCGCGCCGATCGAATAGATGTCCGAGCGCACGTCGAGACGGTCGCCGTGAAGCTGCTCCGGTGACGCGAAGCCAGGGGTCCCGAGAACAGCGCCGCCGGTGCCCGCCGCGTCCCGGCTCGTCGCCGCGACGGACAAACCGAAGTCGCCGATGAGGACGCGCCCGTCTGCATGGACGAAGCAGTTCGACGGCTTGATGTCGCGATGCAGAATCCCGATCGCGGCAGCGGCTTCGAGTCCGGCGATCACCTGAAGGATGGCGTCCACGGCAGCGGCAGCCGTCATCGGCACGTCCGGGACAACGAGGTCCTTTAATGTCCCCTGCGGCACGAGCTCCATGGCGATCACCGGGAAGCCCTGGATCTCGCTGGTCCCGAATACGTAGACGCAGTTGGGATGGCTCAGCGACGCCGCGAGCTGCCCTTCGCGGAGAAACCGCTCACGCTCCTCGTCATCACCCAGCCCGCGGCCGAGAAGTTTCAATGCGACACGTCTTCCGCTGCCGGTCTCTTCCGCTTCGTAGACCTGACCCATCCCCCCCTTGCCGAGCGGACGCACGATGACGTATCCGCCAAAACGTTGCCCGGGAGCAAAGAGAAACGGGAGGTCGGCTGGAAGTCCGATCGCCGTCGGCGACATCGAGCGTGTCACGCCATCGGAAGACCATAGCGCGGCGAAGTCGGAGTCCCGCGTGCGAGTATCGTCCGGCTTGTCGGCGCTCATCGTTTCTTGAGAATGGCGATCTGCCCGGCGTGATAGGCGTCGTGCTGCACGATACCGTGAAGGAGCTCGTAATACGACACTCCGGTTCCGAGAGGACGATCTCTCGAATCGTTCGTCGGCTCGAGGAGCTTGTCGTCAGTCATTCCGCGGACGACGGTTACGAGTTTCCCATGCGCGGCGTCCAGAGCGTCGAGTGCCGCCTGCCATCGCGCGGCGGTCGGCTCGCCGACGTCCGGGTAGTCGCCTTCCGCCGGTTCGGCGGCGGGCTGATCCATCGCCCGCCGTGCGACCTCGTTGCGCCAGGCCGTGATGTGGACCACGAGCTCCCAGATCGAGTGCGCGCCGTTCGCCGGCTTTCGCGCAGCGAGTGTGTGATCGACGCCTTTGAGGATTTCCTTCAGCGACGATCCGTGCCACGGATCGCCGTCGTGTGCGCGCGTGAACTGGTCGACGAGCCGCGATGCTTCGCCCTTCATGCGGGCCCTACTCTAGCAGGAGCGCTCCAGGATCTTCGACGAGTTGCCTGACGCGTACGAGGAACTGTACCGCTTCGGCGCCGTCGACGATGCGGTGATCGTAGGTCAGCGCCATGTACATCATCGGGCGGATGACGACCTGGCCGCCCACCGCCATCGGACGATCCTTGATCGCGTGAAGGCCAAGAATGGCGACTTGCGGCGGGTTGAGGATCGGCGTGCTGAGCAGCGATCCAAAGACACCGCCGTTGGTGATCGTGAAGGTGCCCCCTTTGAGATCCGCGAGCGACAGGGTCCCGTCTTCGGCGGCCTTGGCGAACTGCCGCACCTTCTGCTCGACCTGCGCGAATGACATCCGGTCGGCGTCGCGGAGCACGGGGACGACGAGTCCTTCGCTCGCGCCGACGGCGATGCCGATGTCGTAATAGTGCTTCAGCACCATCTCGTCGCCCTGGATCTCGGCGTTGATGCGCGGAAACTCGCGCAGCGCGCCGATGGATCCCCGGACGAAGAACGAAGTGAGGCCAAGGCCGACGCCATGGCGATCTTTGAACGCCTGCTTGTGGCGCTCGCGTATGGCCATCACCGCGCTCATATCCACTTCGTTGAAGGTGGTGAGCATTGCGGCCGTGCTCTGGGCCTCGACGAGGCGCTTCGCGATCGTCGCGCGCCGCTTCGACATGCGCACGCGCTCCTCGGTGCGATCCCCTTCGATACGTCGCTCTTCGCGCACCGGCACGGCCGGACGCGGCGCGGGTTTCATGACAGGCCTGGGCGCGGTAGCTTCAGCGGTCGCGGCCCTGGGCGCCGTCGCTTCAGCGGACGCGGCCTTGGGCGCCGTAGCTTCAGCGGACGCGGCCTTGGGCGCCGTAGCTTCAGCGAAGGCGGCCCTGGGCGCCGTAGCTTCAGCGAAGGCGGCCTCGACGTCACGCTTCATCACGCGACCGGCGTCGCCGCTGCCGGGTATCTGCTTGAGATCCACCGCATTCTGCTGTGCGGCGTTGCGCGCGGCAGGCGTGGCGCGCTGTTTAGTGGCTTCGGGCTGCGCGGGTTCCGCCGGTTTGGCGTCCGCCTTCGCGGCCTTCTCCACCGTAGCCGGAGCCGGAGCCGCGGCGGAGGTGGAGCCTTCCTCGATGACGCCGAGCACCTCGCCCACCTTCACGTCCGCGCCGTCCCCGTGCGCGATGCTTTTCAGCACGCCGGCCTGTGGCGCCGCCACTTCGAGGTCGATCTTGTCCGTCTCGAGCTCCACGAGCGGCTCGCCGACGTTGACCGCGTCCCCTTCTTTCTTCAGCCACTTCGCCACGCGGGCATCAACGATCGATTCGCCGACCTCAGGCACCACAACATTCGCAGGCATCAGCGCTCCCTTTACTTGTCTCTCTCACTCGAAGAAGTCGAAGCTGTCGAAGGCAGTCGAAGGAGACGTCTGTCCTTCCAACTTCGAAGGCTTCGAAGGTCGAAGTCGAAGGCAGTCGAAGGAATGACGTCTCTCCTTCGAACTTCGAAGCCTTCGAACGTCAAAGTTTCGGACGAGGCGCTCCTTCGACCTTCTTCGATGCCTTCGACTCCTTCGAGTTCCGCTTGTTCATCCAGCGACCTGCTCCGGTTCCGGCTTCGTGCCAGGCTTCGCGCGACCGGCATCCTTCGACGGAGCCAACGCGGCCTCGATCAGCACTTGCTGCTGCCGCGCGTGGCGCGCGGCCGACCCTTCGGCAGGGCTCGCGCTGCGAGGACGCGCGATGACCCGTACCGGGCGCCCACCGGACGCCTCGACGAGGTGCGGCCGGATAAAGTCCCACGCCCCCATGTTTTCCGGCTCTTCCTGGACCCAGACGACTTCCTGCGCCGACGCGTACGCCTCGAACATCGCCTGCAGGTTCTGCGACGGCACGGGATACAGCTGCTCGACGCGGCCGATCGCGGTGTCTCGCGCGGCGGCGCGCTTGTCGCTGCCGGCAAGATCGACGTAGACCTTGCCGCTGCAGAGGATCACACGGCGGATCTCGCCGGCTCGGCTCCGCGCTTCGTCGTCATCAATCACAGTACGGAAGCGGCCCTCCGCGAGCTCGCGCGGCGTGGACGCGACCGATGGATGCCGGAGCAGGCTTTTCGGCGTCAGGACGATCAGTGGAAGCGGATCTTCCAGCAGGAGCGCTGCCTGGCGGCGCAGCAGGTGGAAGTACTGCGCGGCAGTCGTGCAGTTCGCGATCCTGACGTTGACGTCCGCCGCAAGCTGCAGGAACCGCTCCGGGCGCGCGCTCGCATGATCCGGCCCCTGCCCTTCGTGTGCGTGCGGCAGCAGGAGAACGAGTGACGGATGCTGCCCCCACTTCACGCGCGCCGACGCGATGAACTCGTCGAGGATCACCTGCGCGCCGTTGATGAAGTCGCCGTACTGCGCTTCCCAGATCACGAGCCGCGACGGCGCCTGCACGCTGTAGCCATACTCGAACCCGAGCACGCCGTTCTCCGACAGCGGACTGTTGTGGATCTCGAACGCGGCTTTCGCCTCCGGAAACGCCTGCAGCGGCACGTGGATGGCACCGGTGTTGACATCGTGCAGGACGGCGTGGCGGTGACTGAAGGTACCGCGCTCCACGTCCTCACCTGTCAGGCGGATGCTGGTGCCGTCCGCGAGGATCGATGCGAACGCCAGGTCTTCCGCTACCGACCAATCGATCGTCCGCTCATCCGGTTTCGACAACGCCTGCGCGCGCTTCTCGCGGCTGCGTTCGAGCTTCTTATGGATGGCAAAACCTTCGGGCATCGCCATCAGCGACGCGTTCAGCGCGACGAGCTCTTCGAGCGGAACGGCGGTGTGGGCCTTTGCCGCCGCGCCAGGTGGCGGCGCTTCGGGCAGCGGCTCGACGAGATCCTCTTCCGGCTGCAGCTGATCGAGCACGTGCTGCAGGTCGTCCATGTACTTCTTGTTGAGCGTCTCGGGCAGCGACGCGTCGATCGTGCCGCGCTCCACCAGCGTGCGCGCCCAGATCTCCCGCACGGTCGGGTGCTTCGCGATCTTCTGGTACATCAAGGGCTGCGTAAACGCCGGCTCGTCCCCTTCATTGTGCCCCCAGCGGCGGTAGCCGATCAGGTCGATGAGGAAATCACGCTGAAACTTCGCGCGATACGCAAACGCCAGCCGCGCGGCTTCCACACAGGCGACCGGATCGTCCGCGTTGACGTGAACGATCGGAATCTTGAAGCCGCGTGCAAGGCCGCTTGCGTACGACGTGCTGTACGAGTCGCGCGCGTCCGCAGTGAACCCGAGCTGATTGTTCACGATGATGTGGATCGTCCCGCCGGTGTCGTAACCCGGCAGGCGGCTCAGGTTCAGCGTCTCAGCGACGATGCCCTGGCCGGGAAACGCCGAGTCGCCGTGAATCAGGATCGGAACGCCGCGCGCGGGATCGAAATGCGGCGCACCGCGACCGTCCACGGACGTGCCCGCTGCACGCGCCATGCCTTCGACGACGGGATCCACGGCCTCGAGATGGCTCGGATTCGACGGCATCGAGACTTCCATCGCGATCTCGCGCCCGTGCCTGATCGCGCGCTGCGCGCCGGCGTGATATTTCACGTCCCCCGCCCACGACATGTCTTCGCGGAAGTTGCGCGACGAGATCGGGTCCTTGAACTCCGCGAGAATCTGCTCGTACGGCTTGCACAGAACGTGGGCCATTACGTTCAGGCGTCCGCGATGCGCCATGCCGATGAGAATCGCCCGGATGCCCGCTTCCGCGGCTTCGCCGATCACCTCGTCGAGGATCGGCACGAGCATGTCGAGTCCTTCGATCGAGAACCGCGTCTTGCCGGGAAACGTGCGATGGAGAAAACGCTCGAAGGCTTCCACCTGCGTCAGCCGCTCGAGCAGATGGATCGGATCGATCGGGTCCGACGGATCGCGGAAGCGTCCCGTTTCGGCCGCCTGCCGCAGCCACTGCCGCTCTTCGGGCACGAACACATGCGAGTAGTCGTAACCCGTCGTCGAGCAATAGACACGGCGCAGCGCCGCGACGAACTCCTGCATGTTCGACGCATTCGCAGCCAGCGGCGACGACATCAACGTCGCCGGAACCCGGCGCAGATCGTCTTCCGTGAGCCCGTGACGCTCGGGACGCAGCGTGGGATCGCCGATTGGTTTCGCGCCGAGTGGATCCAGCTGGGCGGCAAGATGACCGTAGCGCCGGATCGACCGTGCGAGGTTGACGGCCGACACCGCGGCGCGCGCCGGAATCTCAGTCGTTGAAGGGGCGATCGCTGGTTCGTCGGCAGGAGGCGTCCATTGTTCGAACAGCGCGCGCGTTTCCGCATCGACCGAGGCAGGATCCGTCCGGAAACGCTCGTACAGCTCGAGCACGTATGCACGGTTGATCCCGGAGTAATCCTGCCACCCAGACATATCCTTGTAATCCTACCCCATGGTTCCAGTGCTCGCGCTCGCGCTGCTGCTCGTACAACCGCCTGTCGCACAACCATATAGGGACGATACGGTCGCGTCGGCGGCGCTCGGCCGGACGATGAAGTACCGCGTGTTGTATCTGGATTGCGGCACGTCCGACAGCCTGCTCGAGGAAAGCCGCGAGCTCGTCGCGATTCTTCAGAAGCGCGGTTTCGCGTACGAGTATCACGAGTTGCCGGGCGCCCACACGTGGGACTACTGGAACAGGCGCATCGAAGCATTCCTGCCCTGGATAATGCAGGCGTTCAATCTAGCCGCAGCGCCCTGACCGGGTCGATCGACATCACGCGGCGCACCGGCACGTAGGTCGCGAGCATCGCAATAGCGCCGAGCGCCGCCGCGACGCCGGCATACGTCGCCGGATCCGATGCCGAGACGCGATACAGCAGCGACCTCGCGCCAATCGCCAGCAGCCGTCCGCCGACGAGGCCGAGCACGAGGCCAATCGCGACCAGTTTTCCTGTCTGGCGCAGCATCATTCCGACGATGTCGGATCCGGTGGCGCCGAGCGCAATGCGTACGCCGAACTCTTTCACCCGCTGCGCGGAGGCATACGAGACGACGGCATAGAGTCCCGAGGCGGCGAGCACCAGCGCCAGCAGCGCGAATGAGACGAAGAGGCTGCCGAGAATCCGGTTGCTGGAAAGGTCCTCGTCGATCGCCTGCTGGAACGGCCGAACTTCGTAGACGGGCACGTCTGCATCCAGCCCGCGGATTTGCTCGCGGACCGCGGCCGCGATCCCCGCGGGATCCGCCGCACGGACGACCAGGGAGACCGACCGTGCGGGTCGCTGCCGCGCGGCAAGATACACCTGCGGGTTGACGCCTTGGAGATCGCCGCGGAGCACGTCCGACGAAACGCCGACGACCTGGAGCATTCTCCCCGACGCATCCCCCACCATTGTCAGATTCGCCCCGAGTGCTTTCTCGGGCGAGCCCCAGTAGCGGCGCGCCATCTCCTTATTGATCACCGCGATAGGCTGCCGCTCCGGAAGATCGGTTTCAGTGAACGAGCGGCCGGCAATCATCGGCATGCCAACAGCGCCGAAGTATCCGTCGCTCACCGTCGTCGCAACGGCCCACGGACGATCTTCCGGACGTCCAGAAGGTCGCCTCCGGATCTCGATCTCCGTTGTCGGTTCGCCGTCGAGCAGGGGCAGTCGATCGACAATCGCCGCCTGCTCGATGGATGAATTCGACTTCAGCCGCGCGAGCAGCTGCGCCTGATACTGGCCGATTGCGGCCGGGTTTCCGTAACGCCATGCCGGCAGCTCCATCCGCGCGGTCAGCATCTTGCGGGAGTCGACGCCAAGCGGCGCGTCGGCGATGTTCACGAGCGTCTGCACGAGCAGCGTCGCGAGTACGAGCAGCATGACGGCGAGACTCAACTGCGCGACGATGAGCACGGAGCGGCTGCGCGCGACGCGTGCGCCACCTGCCGTACGCGTGCCGCCGTCCTTCAGCGCCTCGACGGCATCCGCGCGCGTCGACTGCAATGCGGGAAGCATTGCGAAGAGGACGGGCGTGAGCAGCGCGAGGCCTGCGGTGAACACGAGAACGTTGCGATCGATCGTGAGCATCCGGAAGAACGGCTCGTACGCGACCGCGCTCATCACGACGAGGCCTCCCTGCGCGATTGCGAGGCCGAGCGCTCCGCCGCACAATCCATAGATCACGTTCTCCGTGAGCATCTGCCGGATAACGCGTACGCGGCTCGCGCCGAGTGCGGACCGCACCGCAAGCTCGCGACGGCGTCCCGTCGCACGCGACAGCACGAGATTGGCAAGATTCGCGCATGCCAGCAGGAGCACGAAGCCGACGACGAGGGACAACAGCAGCATGATCGACCACGTGTTGGTGCCCGTCATCGCTTCACGTGTTGGCGCAACGCGCGCGGACCAGCCTTCGTTGGTACGCGGATGTTCGCGCGCCAGGATCTGCGCCACGCGGAGCACGTCTGCGTTGGCTTGCGCCAGCGTGATACCTGGCTTGAGACGACCGTTCACGCGAAGCGTCCGCGCTTCGCGGGCGGCATCCGGTGAAAGCGAGAGCGGCACCCAGACGTCGATTTCCGACAGATTCCCGATCTCGATGTCGGGCGCGAGCACGCCTGTCACGGTTGCCGCACGGCCGTCGAGCATCAACGTCTGGCCGACGATCGTTGGATCGCGATTCAGATCCCGATCCCAGTAGTGATAGCTGATGACTACTTCGCCGGGAGCGCCAGGCGTGTCCGCACCGTTCGTGAATGGCCGCCCAAGCTGCATGCGAAGACCCCACACGTCGATCAGGTTCGCCGTCACACGTGTTGCCTGCAGACGCCTGGCGTCACCGCGTCCTGTGAGCACCACGCTCGCCCGCACCGATGCTCCCAGCGATTCGAATGACGTCAGCGACGAGCGATAGTCGAGGAACTCTGGAATCGACAGGGAGCCGCGGTTGCCGCCCCGATGTGGATCGACGGTGAACACCCAGCCGAGCCTGTCCGGCTGCTTCAACGGCAGCGGGCGCAACAGCAGGATGTTCGCGAAACTGAAGATGACCGTGTTGGCGCCGATCGCGAGGGCGAGCGTCATCACGACGACCGCAGAAAACATCGGCTGGCGGCGCACCATGCGCACGCCGTATTTCAAGTCCTGCAGCAAGGTGCGCATGAATCCTTCTTCCGGGCGGGAACTGCCTGGGTTCGTAGACGACGGCGGCCGTCCGGCGGTTCCCCGGGCTGTAGAATCGCGCCATGCCTGTAAAGCTGTGCCTGGCCGGAATTCTCGCCTGGATCTTAACGCCGCCGGCGCTCCTCCCCGACTCCGCACGCACGGTCTTTTTTGACGACTTCTCTGGATCTCAGCTGGATCGGTCGCACTGGAACGTCATCGTGACCGGGCGCACGGTGAACAACGAGCTCCAGGCGTACGTCGATGCACCAGATGTGCTGCGCGTGAAGGGTGGCGCACTGGAAATCCAGCCGCGCTACCGGCCTGGCTTCAAAACGTCGGACGGACACAGCTTCGACTTCATCTCCGGCCGCATCGACACGCGGTCGAAGATGACGTTCACGTACGGAACCGCCGCGGCGCGGATGAAGCTCGCGGCAGGGGACGGCTTGTGGCCGGCATTCTGGGCGCTCGGCGATGGCCGCTGGCCTGACACGGGCGAGATCGACATCATGGAGAACGTCGGCGACCGCACGTGGACGAGCGTCGCGCTGCACGGACCCGGATACTTCGGCGACACTCCACTGGTGATGCGCGCGCCGCTGGGCCGTTCGGACATCACGAAATGGCACGTCTACTCGGTGGACTGGACCACCGACACACTCGTATTCAAGGTGGACGAGCGCATGGTCTACCGCGTGACGCGCGAGATGGTGGAACGCTACGGCGCGTGGTCGTTCGACAACCCGAAGCACCTGATTCTGAACCTGGCGCTCGGGGGCAACTATCCGTTTGGCGTGAACAAGGCGTCCACGCCGTATCGCGGACTGCCGGAGTCGACAGTCCGCGCGATTCAGAAAGACAAGGTCAGGATCCTGGTCGACTGGGTTCGCGTCACGGCCCCTACGACAGCGGCTCCGGCGCCTCAGGTGTGGGCCAAACGAGGCGCGTGAACTGGCCACGCTGCAGCAGCTCGCGTCCTTTTCCTCCCCTACCTGTGACCTCGTATTTGCCGGTACTGATCGTCTGCTCGGCGCCGCGCGATGTTTCGACCGTGAGCAGATCGCGATCGCCAGTGGAGGCGATGAACCCGAGCACGCGATCTGCTTTCGAATTCAGCTTGATCAGGATGACGCCGCGGCCGGGTCCGGAGAGGAAATTGACTTCGTCGGCCCGCGTCAGTAACCCGCGCGCCTCGCGCGTGGCGGCGATCAGGATCTCGCCACCTGTCAGCTTCGCCACGCCGACTACTTCGGCCCGCTCCGCCGTCCGCGCGAACCGGCGCCCGCCGCGCGTGCTCGGCTCGACGAACGGCTCGAGCGAGAACCGCAGGCTGTAGCCGTCGCTCGTGACCGCCACCGCATGGACCTTCGGCTCTGCGCCTTCCTTCTTCGCCGCGATCTCCCGCGCGACTCGGGGATCGAGGCTGAGCGCCGCGACGATGCGCTCGCCGTCCTTCAACTTGAAGAGCCGCTGGATCGGTTCCCCGTATCCTGTCGACGCAGGGACGTCGGCGATTCGCGCGGTGTACGCCACGCCGAAATTGCTGAAGAACGCCGCGGTCGCCCGCGTACTCCCGGCGAATACAGCGAGGACCTCGTCCCCTTCACGCAGCCGCGTCGTCGAGATGTCCTTCACTTCCTTCTGCCGCTTCACCCACCCGTCGCGCGAGACGATCACGACGTTGTCTTCCTCGATGATGAAGTCCTCTGCTGTGTACTCGGACTCTCCTTCGTCGGTCGAGATCTTCGTGCGGCGCGGGTCGCCATACTTCTTCTGGATCTCTTCGATCTCGGCACGGACTATGGCCCACCGGCTCTCCTCGTTCTTCAGCAGGCTGCCGATCTGCCGCGCGCGCTTGCGTTTCTCCTCCAGCTCCTTGCGAATCACGAGGATCTCGAGCTTGGCGAGGCGATAGATCTTGAGCTCGAGGATCGCGTCCGTCTGGTCCGCATCGAGCGCAAAGCGCTTGATGATTGCCTGCGCGGCATCCACCTTCCCTTCCGACCGGCGCACGATCTTCAGGATCTCATCGAGCGCATCGAAGACCTTCTCGAAGCCTTCGAGGATATGCACGCGCTTCTTCAGCGCGTCGAGCTCGTGCTCCAGCCGGCGCGTGACGACTTCCAGACGGAAATGCAGGAAGTAGAAGAGCACCTGGTGCAGGTCGAGACGCTCGGGACGTCCGACTTCCGGGTTACCTTCCGTCGGAACCAGGCACGTCAGGTTGACCGGGAAGTTCGTCTGCAGCGGCGTGTGCTTGAAGAGGTACGCCATAACCATCTTTTCGTCAGCGTCCTTCTTCAACTCGAGCGAAATCCGCACGTCATCGGTCGACAGATCCTTGACATCGAGCAACGGCGGCAGCTTGCGGCTCAACGCGACGTCGGCGATGCGCTCGACGAGCGTGGATTTGTTGACCGTGTAGGGCACGCTCGTGATGTAAATCGTCTTCGAGCCGCGCGTCTCAGGACCGCTCTCCCACGTGGACCGCAGCCGGATCGCGCCCGATCCCGTCTTGTAGATCTGCTTCAACTCCTCCGCGGAGTTCAGCATCTCCCCACCGGTCGGAAAATCCGGTCCTTTGATGTAGCGGCCCAACTGCACGCTGGTCAGATCCGGGTTGTCGAGGAGCTTGATCAGGGCTGTGCAGACCTCTGTCAGGTTGTGCGGCGGGATATTCGTCGCCATGCCAACGGCGATGCCGGTCGCACCATTGATCAGGAGGTTCGGCATCCGCGACGGGAGGACGACAGGTTCGGTCTTCGTCCCGTCGTAGTTCGGGCGGAAGGGAACGGTCGCCTGATCGATCTCCGTCAGGATCTCATCCGACAGCCGCGCCAGGCGGCACTCGGTGTAGCGCATCGCGGCGGCGCTGTCGCCATCCAAGGATCCAAAGTTGCCGGAGCCGTCCACGAGCGGATACCGCAGCGAGAACGGCTGCGCCATGCGCACGAGCGTCTCGTAGAGCGCCACGTCGCCATGCGGGTGATAGCTCCCCATCACGTCGCCGACGACCTTCGCGCACTTCCGGTGCTTCACGTCGGCCGTCAGGTTCTGCTGCCACATCGTGAACAGGATCCGGCGCTGGACCGGCTTCAGCCCGTCGCGCACATCCGGCAGCGCGCGCGACGTTATGACGGAGAGGGCGTAGTTGAGATATCGACTCTGCGCCGCTTCGTGAAGAGAGACGTGCTCGTCGGTCGGACCGGACGGAGTATCGCTATCAGCGACGTCGAACAGCGATGCGTCGCGGAACTTTTTGCGTTTGGCCATTGGAGGGTTAAGGATAGCTCAGACATGGAGCTCGTCGAAGCTATCGGATCTCAAATGACGAAGCAACGAAGTCATCGGAGGTAACGGAGCGGGCGGATCTCGCGGTCGCCGAGCCGCGCTTCGCGCGGTGGTGGGTGCGCGAGACCGGGAATACAAGGGATCTGTCAGCATGCCGCCGTTGAGGCAAGGATCGGACCGCAACAGAATTGGCCTGGGTTTTGTGAGGATCCATTGATATGTTGCAGATCCTTCGTTATCTCCGTTGGCTTCGTTGCTTCGTTATTTGAGATCCGTTGCCTCCAAGAGTTTCCCGATGCCTTCTTACCGTTACCTCCACCTCGATGTCTTCACCGACTTTCCCTTTGAGGGCAACCAGCTCGCCGTGTTTCCCGAGCCTCACGGGCTGACCACGGAGCAGATGCAGACGATCACGCGCGAGATGAACTTCTCCGAGTGCACGTTCATCTTTCCGCCCGAGACGCCAGGCACGGATGTGCGGATGCGCATCTTTACGCCCGGCGAAGAGCTCCCGATGGCAGGCCATCCGACGATCGGCAGCACGTTTGCCCTCGTGACTGAAGGGGTAATCAGACCGGGACAGGGGGAATTCGTGTTCGGACTCGGTGTAGGGCCGACGCGCGTATCCCTCGAGTGGAAGGAGAACGTTCTCGACTTCGCGTGGATGACGCAGAAGAACCCGCAGTTCGGTAACGAGATCAAGGATCGGCAGGGATTCGCCGGAGCGCTTGGGATTGCGGAGGAGGACCTTGCCGCTCCGCCACCGCAGTCGGTCTCGTGCGGCGTCCCGTTTCTGTTCGCGGCGTTGACGACACGCGCGGCAGTTGATGCGGTGACGATAGATGTCCGAGCCTGCGCCGAGATCTGCCGGGCGTCAGGTGTCGACAACCTGCCGCTGTTTGTGTTCACCGTGGATCGTACGAACGCGACCGGCGGGGAGGCGGTGTATAGCCGTATGCTCGCGCCTGGATTCGGCATCGCGGAAGATCCCGCAACGGGCGGCGCGAGCGGGCCGCTCGGCTGCTATGTGTTCGCGCACCGGCTCGTCCCGCGCGATACGCTCTCGCACATCGTGAGCCTGCAGGGCGTGAAGATGCTTCGCCCGAGCCGCATCCATATTTCAATCGATTCGCAAGGCGAGGAGGTCACGCGCGTGCGCGTTGGCGGCCGCAGCGTGCTCCTCGGAGAAGGATCCCTGAAGTTCTAGCGCTTATTGGATCATCACGCCGATACCTAACTGGAAGGAGTACGATCCAATGCCGTTCCACCCTTGGGCCGCGGCGTCTGGTCGATGGACCCAGCGCAGGCGGAACGTCGGGGCGACGAGCTTCGTCCAGACCCGCGCTACGTGCTGGCCGGTTCAGCGTTCCCGGACAGTCACCGGGCCGTTCACCGTCGAAAGACGCACGGCAATCGGATCGCCGCCGATGCGCAGGCTGCGCGAGCGCTCGTCCCAATCCTTCGTGCCGCTTTGACACGCGGCAACCCTGCAGCTCCACGGCGAGTGATAGGCAGAGGAAATCTCCACGCCCGACTGGTAATCCGCTGGAACCGAAACGGTCAACGGACCATTCGCCGCCCGGGCGTCGAGCCTTCCGTCCCATCGACGGCCGTCGAGCCGCACGTCGATCGGGCCGTTCGCGGTTTCGATATCGAAACGGCCGCGGCTGCCCTCGACAGTGATCGGACCGTTCGACGCACGGGCTCTCACGTCGCCATTCACGTCTTCCATTGCGATCGGTCCGTTGGAGGCGCGAAGCGCCAGCGTTCCGCTCACACCGGAGACGCTAATCGGACCATTCGTCGTTTCGGCGTCGATGTGGGCGCCGTCAGGCGCAGTCACGATCAGCTGCACGCTCCAGCTGTGGATCCGGCTCGTGCTGTCAGCCGTACCGGTCAGATGCACGCGGCTGCCGTCGATCACCAGCTTGACGTTGTCAACAGCGGCCTGCGCCTCCGCGAGCGTGCGCCCACCCGCGCCGATGCAGGCGGTGATGTCGTACGCGTTACCGGAACCACGCTCGATCTTCACACCACCATTGAATTCAGGCCGAAGTTCGAGCGTTCCGGCGGACACCGGGACGGTGCCGTGCTGAACGGCGCGCGCGACTTCGTAGTCGCCGAACATCATGTTGATACGGGAGCAGTCCGCGGCCTCGAGGCTGATTCGGCGGGACTGGTTGGGAGCGGGACCGAGCGCCAGGGCCATCAGGCCCGCGAGCGCGGCTGTGCGGAACATAGTGGAGACCTCCGTCCAAAAGGCTTGGACGGAGGTGCACCGCTTTGCGTTGGCTCGTTACTTCACAAAGAGCATTTCCCGGTACGTCGGCAGCGGCCAGAGATCCTGCGGCACGAGAGCCTCGAGCGAATCGCCCGCCTCGCGGAGGCTATTCATCGCGGGAATCACCTTGTCGCGGAAGTACTTGGCGTGCTTCTCGGCGTTCCCGTTCGCTTCGTGCTCCAGCAGCACCTGCAGCCGATCGACGCGGACCTTCATCTCGTCGACGAGGCGGGTGACCTCGTCCAGCGTGCGCCGCGTTTCCTTGGCGGCCGTGGCCGCCCCCTTCATGGCCGAGACGGTCGTTGCCAACTCCCCCTGGAAGCGATATCCCGCTGGCAGGATGTAGCGGTTGGCCATCAGGACCATCAGCTGCGCCTCGATGTTGACGGTCTTGTTGTACTGCTCGAGCGCGACCTCGTAGCGCGCGTGCAGCTCGCGGTCGTTGAGCACGCCGTACTTCTCGAACGCCTTCACCACCTCCGGTTTGAGCACCTCGCCGTACGCGTCGACCGATGTCCGGAGATTGAGGAGCCCGCGCTTCGCCGCTTCCTTCTGCCAATCTTCCGAGTAATTGTTGCCGTTGAAGATGATGCGCTTGTTGTCCTTGATCAGCTTCGTCAGGAGCAGTTTGACCGCCGGCTGCAGCTTCTTGCCTTCCTTCAGCCCCTTTTCGAGCTCGGTCGCAATGTAGTCGAGCGATTCGGTGACGGCGACATTCAATGCCACGTTCGGAAGCGCGATGCTCTGATTCGAGGACACGGCGCGGAACTCGAACTTATTGCCCGTGAACGCGAACGGGCTCGTGCGATTGCGATCGCCCGCATCGCGCGGCAGCTTCGGCAGCACGCTGACGCCGATGTCCATGATGCCGCCCGACTTGGTGGTCTTGGCGCTCCCCGCCTTCTCGATCTGCTGGAAGATGTCCGTGAGCATGTCGCCCAGGAAAATCGAGATGATGGCCGGGGGAGCCTCGTTCGCGCCAAGACGGTGATCGTTGCCGGCGCTCGCGATCGAGAATCGCAGGAGCCCCTGGTACTTGTTCACCGCGCGCATGACCGCGGCGCAGAATACTAGGAACTGCACGTTGTCGTGCGGCGTCTCGCCCGGGTTCAGCAGATTGTTCCCGAGCTCATCGCTCATGCTCCAGTTCAAGTGCTTGCCCGATCCGTTCACGCCCGCGAACGGCTTCTCGTGCAGCAGACACGCGAGGCCGTACTTCGGCGCCACGCGCCGCAGCATCTCCATCGTCATCATCTGGTGATCGGTGGCGACGTTGGCGTTCTCGAAGATCGGCGCGACCTCGTACTGGCTGGGCGCGACCTCGTTGTGGCGCGTCTTGACCGGCACGCCGACCTTGTAGAGCTCGCGTTCGGCGTCCATCATGAACGCCAGCACGCGATCGGGGATGGATCCGAAGTAGTGATCCTCCATCTCCTGCCCCTTCGGCGGGCGCGCGCCGAAGAGTGTCCGCCCGGCGTTAATGAGGTCGGGGCGGTTGAAATAGAACTGCCGATCGATCAGGAAGTACTCCTGCTCGGGACCGCACGTCGTCGTCACGCGCTGCGCCTTCGAGCCGAACAGCTTCAGGATCCGGACCGCCTGTTTCGACAGGGCTTCCTGCGATCGCAGCAGCGGCGTCTTCTTGTCGAGCGCTTCTCCCGTCCAGCTCACGAACGCCGTCGGGATGACGAGCGTCGTCCCCTGCGGCGTGACGAGCAGCCAGGGGGGGCTCGTCGGATCCCAGGCCGTGTAGCCGCGGGCCTCAAACGTCGAGCGCATGCCGCCCGATGGAAAACTCGATGCGTCAGGCTCCCCCTTCGCCAGTTCCTTGCCGCTGAATTCCGCGACGGCGCGGCCGTCGGACGTCGGGTTCAGGAAGGAGTCGTGCTTCTCCGCCGTGATGCCGGTCATCGGCTGGAACCAGTGGGTGTAGTGCGTCGCACCGTGCTCGACGGCCCAGTCCTTCAACGCGGCGGCGACGATGTCGGCGATGGACGGATCCAGCGTTTCGCCGTGCGCGATCGAGCGTCGCAGCGCGCGGAACACGTCCTTCGGGAGCCGCGCCCGCTGCGTTTCCTCGTTGAAGGTAAGCGAGCCGAACTCGTCGGTCGCCTTGCGGTGGGCCGTCGATGCGGCGGTGCGCGTCGACATGCCGAAATCATTGATGTTGCGGATGGCTTCACCCGATGCAGCGGATCCCATAAGCGATTGTCTTCCTTTCCCCAAAAAGAAACTCATTATGGTCGGGGCATTCCGCCCCTGCAAGCGGAAAAGTGGCTGAGTCGTTAGTATATACTTAATTATGTGAGACAAATAAAGCCGGAGGATTATTACGCTCCGATCCTCGGCGAGTTCGAGCTGCTCGCGCTGCTGGCTTTGGTACGCCTGGGAAACGGCGCGTATGGCGCGGCGATCCGCCGCGAAATCCGGGAGCACACCGGGCGCGACGCCGCGATCGGAACGGTCTACATGGCGCTGGGACGGCTCGAAAAGAAAAAAATGATCGTCTCGTATGTCGGCAACCCGACGGCGCAGCGGGGCGGACGCCGCCGGCGCCATTACCTGATAGGCGAAGAGGGGGAGAAAGCGCTGGGACGCGCCTATCGCGCGTTCGCGGCCATGACCGAGGGACACGAGCCTCACCTGCGGGAACTCTGATTTTCTTTCCACCACCCAACCAACGCACGCGAATCCGCGTCTCATAGACAATCTATGGGAAAGAAGCCCGCGGGCCGGCAGGAACTCCTGCCCGGCACGCTCGACATGCTGATCCTGAAGTCGCTGTCGATCGGGGTCATGCACGGGTACGGCATTGCCCAGCACATCAAGAGCGTCTCGGGAGAGGTGCTGCATGTCGAAGAGGGATCCCTGTATCCCGCTCTCCAGCGTCTGCAGATCCAGGGGCTGATCGACTCGGAATGGGGCCATTCGGCGAATAACAGACGCGCGCGGTACTACCGGTTGACGCGCGCAGGCCGGCGGGCGCTGGGGGACGCGGAATCCAGCTTCGACCGCCTCGTCGCAGCCATCGCACGCGTCATGCGTCCCGCATAGATCGGCTAGGGGAGCACTCACATGAGCATCCTGCGTCACCTGACGGCTTGGTTCCGTCGCCCACGGCTTGACGACGAGTTGCGCGACGAGCTGGAACAACACGTCGACTGGAAGACCGAAAGCCTGATGGCGGAGGGTGTTCCGGAGGCGGAGGCGCGACGCCACGCCACGCTTGAAATCGGAAACGTGACGCGGCTGCGCGAAGAATCGCGGGCGATCTGGGGATTCCCGCGCATCGACAGCGTCGTTCAGGACGCGCGTTACGGCCTGCGGCAGATGCGCAGGGCGCCGAT
>DASPXV010000126.1:0-4418 GCA_035637115.1 Vicinamibacterales bacterium | reverse complement strand
AGGCGATCGCACACGAAACGGCGGCAGCGGTGTCGCGCCAGCAGGCCGAGGTCGCCCAACGGGCGCTGCGCGCACGGACAGGACGGACAGGAAAGACAGCGTCGAAGAAAAAGAAGTAACGCTACTTCGGCGGGCCGAGGTACTTGTCGTACCAATCGAGCACTTCCCTGATCTGCCCGCGCCGATCGTTGGGTACATGCCCGCCCTGGAGCGCGACATGGCGTTTGTGCTCCCGCGGGGTGCCAAGCAGCTCCAGGAATCGCTCCTGCGCTTCCAGCGACGCAGAAAAATCGTCGCGGCCGTTGATCATGAGCACAGGGATGTTCACGTGCGGCATGAAGTTGGCGGTCTGGATTTCCGGCGGCACGTTGTAACGCAGTCCTGCGGCGACCACGACTGCGACCTTGATACGCGGCTCCTGCGACAGCAAGATCGGCGCGAAGTATGCGCCCATGCTGAGGCTGTAGTAGCCGAGGCGCTGCACGTCGACGTCCTTCCGCGTCTCGAGGTAATCGACGCCGCGGAAGAAGTCCTTCGCCCACTCCACCTGCATGTCGCGAATGGCGTTGGCGCCGGCGCGCGCCTGGCCGTGCCGCTCGAAGGTGCCCTGGTAAACGGGATACAGGAGCGCGCGTCCGCTCTTGATGATGAACTCGAACGTTTCCAGATCCAGGTACTTGCTCGAGGCCGCAACGCGCGCGTAGCCGCTCGGGAACAGCACGACCGTCTGATAGGGGGGCGACACGTTCTTCGGCACAAAGAAGTAAGCCGGTACGCGCTCACCGCCGTACGCCGCCGCGAAGCTCACGCTCTCCTTGCGATACAGCGGTGAACTGTCATCGGTAGCATCGAGCCGCGCGTCGAGCGGCGAGCGGTCATAAACGTAGAACCGTTTGTACGCCTCGAACTCGCTGTCGGGGACGGGTACGACGGTTTTCGGATCCGGATTGACGCGGCCAAGCGGAGCCACGGCGGTCCCGGCGGGTCCGAGGTTTTTGATCAGCCGCACGCCGAACGTCGGCTCCCGGCCCCACGGGTTCCGCGCCTCCGCCTCGTTGAAGCGGTAACTCGGCTCGTTCCAGCCGCCGCCCAGGATGTACCGGTTCTGGGAACCCTGGGCGAGGTTCAGGCACCACTCCTTCACGTTGCCCGCCATGTCGTAAGTGCCCCACGGACCGACACCCTGCCGATCGCCCGCGCGCGTCGGACCCTTCCCGTCGAAGTTGCTCAGCGTCAGGATGTCCGAGTAGATCTGATCGACACCAGCGGCGCGGTACCAGTGGTACAGCGTGGGAAGCGTCTTGCCCGCGTACGTCGCGTACGCCGACGCCTCGTACCAGCTGATTCCGCCGACCGGGAAATCCGCCTGACCCTCCGGGAAGGTACCGAGCTCCCACGTCGCCGGTCCCGTCCGGCCGGTTGAATCGCGGAAACGCGGGATGACATCAGTGAACGGAATCGTCTGATTGCCGTCCACGAAAGGTTCGGTCCAGTACTTCGGGTCGCGGTATCCCCCTGCATCGACGAATTTCTTGAACTCGCGGTTCGTCACCTCGTAGCGGTCGATCCAGAAGTTCGGCAGGACGACCTGCTCCGACACGCCGTACTTGTATGGACCTCCACGCACGGTGACCATACCGGCGGGGGCAGTCGCTTCCGGCGCCAGCTCGAGCAATTCGGTCTGAAGACCCCCGACTTCGAGTGGCACGTACCCGGGCTTCGTGAGCCGGATGCGGTAGTAGGCGAACGGCAGCAGCAGGCCTTTGACGGGCGAGGGCCCGAGCGATTCCCACGCACTCGTGGTATCCGCGTAATCCTTGATCTCGACTTTCGCACCGACCGGATCGGTGACGAGGTTGACCGGAATCCACGAGCGGCGCAATTGCGCGATTTCCTCCGGCGCATAGGGCTCGATCTTGCGCGCCAGCCGCATCGCGTCGATCGACCGCGGAGTGGTCATCAGCCGTTCGATCTGCGGGATGCCTTCGACCCGCGCCGTCCGCGCGCGGCGTGATTGCACGGACTGCCAGACGATGAGCGCCGCGATCGTGACGAACGCCAGCACGGCCGCTGCGATGACGGGCGCACGTCTCCATACTGGAACTTCCATCGGCCGCACGAGCGTGGCATGCGCCGAGTCGAGAGCGTTCTTCAATTCCGTCCCGCTCGAATACCGATCCTCGCGCGCCTTTGCCAGCGCTCGATCGACGATGCTCTCGACCGCTGCGGGAACGTCCGGCCTCACTCCGCGCAGCGGCGGCGGCGGGTCGCGCAGGATCGCGGCGATCACCGCGAGATCAGAGTTGCCGGCGAACGGCCGGCATCCCGCGAGCATTTCGTAGATCACCGCGCCGCACGAGAACACGTCCGAGCGCGCGTCGACGGGTCGCCCCTCGGCCTGCTCGGGAGACATGTAGGACGCGGTGCCGAGCACGACGCCAGCCCTGGTCGCGAGCGCCGTCTTAGTCGCTGCGGCGGGCGCGAGCTCGATCAGTTTCGCCAGTCCGAAGTCCAGCACCTTCGCGCGGCCGTCGCTGGTGATGATGATGTTGGCCGGCTTGATGTCGCGATGGATGATCCCGCCCGCGTGCGCGGCCCCGAGCGCTCCGGCGATCTGCGCGCCGTACTCGAGCGCCCTGACGACGGGCAGCGGTCCCTGCGCGAGCAGACGATCGAGCGGCATCCCCTCGACGAGCTCCATCGCGATGAACGTCTCCCCCTGCTCTTCGTCGATGTCGTAGATGGTGACGATGTGGGGATGGTTCAGCGCGGAGGCGGCGCGTGCCTCCTGCACGAAGCGGCGATTGCGATCGGGATCGGCGGTCGCGCCGGCCGGCAGCATCTTGATCGCGACCGCGCGTCCAAGTCGCGTGTCCACCGCGCGATAGACGACGCCCATGCCGCCGCGACCCAGTTCTGCTTCCAGCCGGTAGTGGGAAATGGTCGCTCGCATCGTTGCCCGGCGGATTATCTCCCATCGGCCTGGGGTCAGGTCTGCAAATCGCCCGTTCGCGGTGCCAGGTCGGCTATATGTCACACAATATAATGTGTGACAAAATGTGTGAATGGCGACGAACCTGGATCTCGACCCCGCACTCATCGAAGAGGCCGTCGCGGTCGGCGGGCGGCGTACCAAGAAGGAAGCCGTGACCGAGGCGCTGCGCGAATACATCGCGCGCCGCCGTCAGCCGCAGGTCACGCGTATCTTCGGCACCATCGACTACGACCCGAAGTACGACTACAAGAAACAGCGGCGCCGATGAGAGTGCTCGTCGACACCTCCGTGTGGACGCTCGCCCTTCGCCGTGGTGCGCGGCCGCACGACCCGGCTGTTGCCGAACTGCGCTCCCTCATCGACGAGGGGCGTGTCGCCCTCATCGGTCCAATCCGGCAGGAGCTGCTGAGCGGCATCCGCACGCCCGACGCGTTCGAACGTCTCCGCGATCACCTGCGCCCCTTCGCAGACGAACACCTGGACTCCATCGACTTCGAGCGTGCGGCGGAGCACTTCAACACCTGCCGCGCGAAAGGCATCCAGGGATCCAACACGGATTTCCTGATATGCGCCGCGGCGGAGCGACGCCGCCTTCCGATCCTGACGACGGACGCCGACTTCGGGCGATTCGCGGACGTGCTGCCGATTACGCTGCACGGACGCGCATGACGGCTCCCCCCTCGATCCTCGATCTCGCTCCGATCACCCAAGGCAGCGACGCGGCGACGGCGCTTCGCCACTCGCTCGACCTCGCGCAGCACGCGGAGCGGTCGGGCTACACGAGGTTCTGGGTCGCGGAGCATCACAACATGCCCGGCATCGCGAGTGCGGCCACCGCCGTCGTCATTGCGCACATCGCGGGCGGCACGAAGACAATCCGCGTCGGCGCGGGCGGCATCATGCTGCCGAACCATGCGCCACTGGTCGTCGCCGAGCAGTTCGGAACGCTCGAGTCGCTCTTCCCGGGCCGCATCGACCTCGGGCTCGGGCGCGCGCCGGGGACGGATCACTCGACGGCGGCCGCGCTGCGCCGCACGCTCGCGAGCAACCCGGATCTCTTTCCGCAGGATGTGCTCGAACTGATGGCGTACTTCCATCCAGAGGATGGGCAGCGCGTAAAGGCGGTGCCCGGTTCGGGTCTCGACGTGCCGATCTACATCCTCGGCTCGAGCCTTTTCGGTGCGCAGGTTGCCGCGGCGCTCGGCCTGCCGTTCGCCTTCGCGTCTCACTTCGCCGCGCAGCAGATGATCCCCGCCGTGCAGATTTATCGCGATCGATTCAAACGATCCGGCGCGCTCGACAAGCCTTACGTGATGCTCGGCGTGGACATCGTGGCCGCGGACACGGATGAGGAAGCGCGCTTCCTCGCCTCTTCAGGCCGCCAGGCGTTCACCAGCCTCCGCGCGGGGACGCCGATCCAGCT
>DASPXV010000125.1:0-8740 GCA_035637115.1 Vicinamibacterales bacterium | reverse complement strand
TGACCGGATCAGACGGACAAAGAGAGCCTGTGGAAATGCCGGCCGCTTCGCGGCCTTGGACGCGCGCACAGAACGCGCGCGCCCACATTCCCACAGGCCGTATCTCAAAGGTTGACTAACGGTCTTTCCATATCAGAACTGGAACTGAACCGTGAACTGTGACTGGCGCGGGATGCGCGCGCCGGTGATCGTTCCGTAGCCGCTTTGGTCCGTCCGTGTGTTGGGATTGTTGAAGTTCACTGTGTTGAGCACGTTGAACACATCCGCGCGCAGCTCGATCTTCTTGTGCTGTCCGAAGCGGAACTGCTTCCTCAACGAGACGTCCGCCTGGCGCCAGTGCGGTCCCTCGATCATCCCGACCTTTGCGTTGCCGCGGCGATCGACCGGCGCAGCCGCGAACGCCTCGGTGTTGAACCACCGCGCCTCGCTGCGATCGTCGATGCTGATCTCGCCGCCGACGTAATCGGCGCGCCGCACGCCGATCAGCGTGTTGCCTGTCGGCGTCAGATGCTGGCCCGACTGCCACCGGATCTTGCCGCTGATCTCCCAGCCACCAAGGATCTGTCCCAGGATATCGCGACGTTCCCGCAGATACGGCGGCGTGTATGTCGGTATGACGACCAGCGCGTGCCGCCGATCGAACGATGTCGGTCCGACGAAGTACGACAGGTCGAAATTATCGGTCGGCCGCCACCCCTCGTCGTCCAGCGGGCTGTCGCCGTTGCCGCTGCCGAGCCCCGTCGCCTTGCCCAGCGTATAGCTGACCGAGTAGCGGATGTCGCCGCGGCGTTTGTTCAGGTACAACTGGAGGCTGTTGTAATCCGAGAACGCCTCGCTGCGCCGCTGGGTGATGCTCGAGTAGCCCTTGTAGGGACGCAGGAAGTTCGTGTTCGCGCGTTGGGCGCTCGGCAACAGCTGGTTCGCGACCGAGTCTTCGAACGCCGGAATGTTGATGTTCGGCTGCCAGAGCAGATGACGGCCCTTGTTCCCGACGTAGGTGACCTCGGCAAAGTGTCCGTGCGGCAGCTCGCGCTGCACGCCAATGCTGTACTGCAGCTGCCGCGGTACGTCCAGGTCCGGATCGAGCGCCGTGATGTCCCCGAGCACCGATGCCACTGCCGCGGCGCCGGCGAGCGGGTTCGCCAGGTTCCCGTTCTCCACACTGACGCTCGGGACGAACGGTGGCAGGTTCGTCTGCGAGAAGATCACGTTGCCTTCGGGCTTGTCATAGAAGAGGCCGACGCCGCCGCGGATGACCCAGTCCTGACGCAAGGTGTACGCGCCACTGAATCGAGGCATGAACAGGTGCGACGTCTTATATAGACCGCGCGGCGCCCCCGTGGGAATCAGGGCTGCGGCAGCCGGATCGAGCGTCACACGGTTCTGTTGATCCTGCGGGACGCCGCTGCCGGCGGTAATCAGCCCCGTGTAACGGTTGGTGCCCACCGAGGCAATCGTACCGTTTCGATTGAGGACGACCGCCTTCGTCGGATCGTACAAGGCGGGATCAAAATTCGTGATGTTGTTCCCCTGGGTGTAGATCGGCTGCTGGTATTCGTAACGCAGCCCCATCTCGAGGCTCAGGTTCTTCTGCGCGCGCCAGGTGTCGGACACGTATCCGCCGTACTGCGTGAAGCGGAAGAATCCGAGCGGATCGTCGCCACCCTCGGAATACGAGCGGAAGTTGCCGAGCAGGGCGTCTGCAAATGCGTATCCGGTCGAGTTTGGATTGCCGGTCGGATTGAAGCTGACGTCACCGGTGTGCTGGTTGCGGCCGTTCTGATCCTTGCGATTGCGCGTGACGACGACGCCGGATCGCACCGTGTGCGCAGTCTTGGTCCACGTCAGGTTGTCGACGAACGTGATGTCGGTCGTCGGCGACAGCAGCGACTGTGACGGCCCGACGATCTGCGCCGGCGCGCCGGTGCCGGAGAACGAGACACGCGGGATGCCCTCGACGTCGTACCGGCCGCGCTCGAACACCTGCGGGAACTGGAAACCGTAGGTGTCGCGCTTCCAGTTATCGCCGTACGGAGGAATCCTCTGTCCGTTCCAGGACCCGGTCACCTTGAAGTCATTGACCAGAGTCGACCGCGCGATCCAGCTGTGCGACAGCTGGATCCCATAACCTGGACGGATCCGGTTGGTAGGAATCGTCGGCATCGCGGAGCCGATGAACGTGCCGCGCGGCTCGATCAGGTCGTACGTGTCGTGCAGATACCGCATGTAAAACGCGTGTGCCGGGTTCGGCCGGTAGTCGATGCGCGCGATGTCCTGCCGCCAGTCGAAGGGGAAATCGAGCTGGAAGGTCGTGTTGTTGGCGATCGGCGCATCGGTATACGCGGCCGCCAATCCGATCATCCGCTCGTACACCTTGGCGATCGCGCGACCGTCAGCCGTGAACAGGCTCTGCGGGATGACGTTCCCGGGGAATGGCTGCCCCGTCGCCCGATTGACCAGCTGATCTGTGATGTTGTTGTCATCGGCAGTGCCAGGAATACCGTCGGGCCCGTTGATCCTGGCGGAAAAATCTCCCTGCAGCTCGGCCCGTGTCGGCAGCGTCCTGCGCAGCGGCGATTCCTGGCGATCGAGCGACTTGAACTCGACGCCGCCGAAGAAGAACAGCTTGTTGCGGACGATCGGGCCTCCGAAGGCGCCGCCTGGATTGTTGAAGTTTTCCTTCGCCTTGATCCGTTTGCCGTTTGCATCCTTCGGCGCGAAAAAGTTCGCGGCGTGCAGCGAGTCGTCGCGGTACGTCTCGGAGCCGGTTCCGGTGAAGCGGTTCGTTCCGCTCTTGGTGACCACGTTGATGGAGGCGCCGGCATTGCGCCCCTTGTCGGCGGCAAAGTTCGACGTTTGGATCGCGACCTGGTCGATGAAGTTGAGGCTGACATTGTTGATCATGCTCGCGTTCGAGCCGGAGTCGAGGTTGAACCCGCCGTCGACCGTCAGATTGTTACTGTTGCCGCGATTGCCGTTGATGAACGTACCGCCGGTGCCGAGGCCGCTCGTGACCGCCATCTGGTCGTCGTCCGTCGTGATGGCACCCGGAATCAGCGAGGCGAGCTCCAGGTAATTGCGGCCCGAGAGTGCCAGCGAACGGATCGTTTCGCCGTCGACGACGCGGGCAAGCTCGCCGGACGTCCGGTTCACGGTGTCACCGCGAACGGCCTCTACCGTCACCGATTCGGTCAGCGTGCCGATCGACATGGCGAAATCAGCCGTGATGCGGCCGTCCGCGACGAGATCGAATCCTGTCTTCTCCGCCTTGCGAAAGCCTGCGAGTTCGGCCGCGACTGTGTAGGTGCCGATCGGAAGGCTCGGAAACACGTAAGTACCGGTGCTGCTCGTCGTATCCGTGCGTTTGAGTCCCGTCTGCGTGTTTGTGGCCGTAACCGTCACGCCTGGCAGGACACCGCCAGAACTATCACGTACCGTTCCACGGATTTCGCCCGTGACCGTCTGCGCCATTGCAGGTGCCGATGCGAACGACACCGCGAGCAGCAGGGCTGCGAGGCTCCGCCCAATTAAACTACAGGGCTTCATTTCCACCCCTCCCCAGAAGTTGAAGCGCGACCGGAATCACTTCTCGATTTTCGTACCTTCGAATTCGACCACGATGACCGTCGCCATCGGATCCAGCATCGGACGCGGCATGTCGAACGTCGTTCGCCCGTTCTCGCTCTTGAGCGCAATCGGCGCCTTGTCCGCAAGGCGATAGGCCCGGAGCAGCTTATTCTTCATTATCGGAATTTCAAAGGGGGCGCGGGGTTCGCTGAAGAAGGTGAAGTAGAGCTTTCCGGGCTTGCTCGTCACGCGCCACTCGTTGTTGGGCAGGAAGAGTTTCTGCCCGCGCACGTCTTTCGCGTTGCGCGACGTCCACTCGCCGAACTCTTCCCCGAACGGCGAGGTGCCCGCGCCGTAGACCGCTTCGCCGTTGCTCTTCAGCCACCGTCCCACCGTCCTGAGCACGTCGGCGCTTGCCGGCGGAATGACGCCTTCGGCGGTCGGGCCGACGTTCAACAGGTAGTTGCCTCCCTTGCTGACGATATCGACCAGCTTGAACGCGACCTGACCGGGCGACTTCCAGTTGGTGTCGTCCGCGCGGAAACCCCACGTGTCATTGATCGTGGCCGGGGTTTCCCATGCGTCCGGCGATGGCTCGGGAGGAATGACGTTGTCACCGGTGGACCGGTAGTCTCCTTCGGTGCCGAGACGCCCGTCGATCAGGGTGTTCGGCTGCGTCGAACGCACGATATCCGCAAAGCGCTGCCCGCGCGCCGCGGTCATCATGCGCGGTGTGTCGAACCAGATCAGCGCGACGGGGCCATAGTTGGTGAGCAGTTCTTTGACCTGCGGCTCCGCCTTGCGGCGCAGGTAGGCGTCGTAGTCCTTCAGCTCCTTGCCGCCCGCGTCCTGGTCAGGCCCGAAGTCCCATGAATTCCCCGCGCCGTTCTTCTCGTGCCAGTCCTGCGATTGCGAGTAGTAGAACCCGAGCCGCATGCCGCGCTTCGCGCAGGCGTCGGCGAGCTGCTTCAGGATGTCCTTCTTATAAGGTGCCGCGTCCGCGACGTTGTACTTACTGACGGCCGACTTGAACATGGCGAAGCCGTCGTGGTGCTTCGACGTGATCACCATGTATTTCATTCCCGCGTCCTGCGCCAGCTGCACCCATGCATCGGGATCGTACTTGACCGGATTGAAGCGCGTCGCGAGCTGTTCGTACTCCCCAACGGGAACCTTGCAGCGGTTCATCAGCCATTCACCGAGACCGAGGCACCGCTGCCCTTTCCACTCGCCTGCGGGGATCGCGTAGAGGCCCCAGTGGATGAACATGCCGTACTTGGCTTCGCGGAACCACTCGAGCCGCTTCTCGCGCGCCGCATCATAGGGGCGCGGAGTGGTTGTGGATTGCGCCAGTCCTGTTGAGACCAACGCCGTGCCCACCACCAAAGCCAGCAACGCCTTACGCATCATCGACACTCCATGAAGGATCGCAGGAGGATAGGGGTCCAGGAGAATTCATGCAAAAACTCTCCTGATCTCCTGCCTCCTGCGAAAAAGACAAGCACTAGAAGTTGAATCGTACGGACATCTGGATAACGCGCGGCGGGCGCGTTGGATTGGAGATCCCGATCGCGGTGCCGAAGTTCGCGTTCACCTGCGCCCCCGTCGTGTCGAAGCGCGCCGTGCGGTCAACATCCGCAAACTGCACGTTATTGAGCACGTTATACGCCTCGAGCCGGTACTGGAAGCTCTTGCGCCCGCTGATCTGGAAATTCTTGAACAGCGCGAGATTCCAGTTCTTGATTCCCGGCCTCCGGACCGCATTGCGCGGCGCGTCGCCGTAATCGCCGCGGCCTGACGGGCGCGCGAAGCAGGACTTGTCGAACCACCCGGTCAGCGGACTGCCGGTCTGCGCCATCGGATCGCACGTCATGTCCGGACGGACGATGCGGAAGCCGCCTCCGAGGTCGCCGCCGTTTCCGCCGTCGCCGCCAGTGAAGTCGAAATTGTCGGTCGTGGTCAGAATGATCGGCGCCCAGTCCCCGGTGACGAACGCGTTTTCTCCCGACAGCTGCCACCCATCCAGCGCGTAGTGCACCGGGCGCGACTTGAAGCGGTCCTGCGAGATGTCCCACGAGTAGTTGATGACCAGCGAATGGCGATTGCTCTGCGCCAGCTCCGAGTAGAAATAGTCGCGCGGACGGCTGAGCGCGATCGACAGGTTGCCGGGGTCCTCGTCGGCGAGACCGCGCGCGCGCTGGAGCGTGTAGGCGCCGCCGAACTGCACGCCGCGGATGTAGCGGCGGTTCACCTGCACCTGCAGCGAGTGGTAGTCAGAAGTACCGGAGTTGCCGCGCGTGCGGATCGCCGCGTAGCCGGAAATTGGACGGAGGAAATCGTCCGCGAGCAGCGCGGTCGCGCTCGTGCTGCCGGGATCGTGCGCCGCGGGATTGAGGTCGACGAACTTGGTGCCGTCCGGCACCGCATTCAGGTTGTAGTACATCTCGAGGTTGCGCCCCACGCTGCCGGCGTAGGTGGCGTCCATCGACGTGCCCCATCCGAGCTCGCGCCGCAATCCCGCCGACCAGTTGTACGAGCTGGGTGTCTTGTAGTCGGTTTCCAGCGCTTCGATATTTCCGGGACGGTTGACCAGCGTCACGCCCGACACGAACGTGGTCGCCATCGTGTTGTTCGGGATGATCGGGTTCAGGACGTACGGCGGGTTGCGCAGGTTGCCGCTCGATCCGCCGCCGAGGCGCGCGTTGTGGAAGATGCCGGCACTCGAGTGCAGCACCATGCGCCCTTCGCCGGAAAGATCCCAGCTGATGCCGATGCGCGGTTCGGGCGCGGGAGCGAGCACCTCGCGGAAGCCGCGCGGCACACCGGGATCCGTCTGCAGCACGAGGCCGTTCGCCGTGTTGCCGGTGCCCGGCACGTACGCGCCGATGTAAATCTGGTTGAGCGTCTGGCCGGTGATCGGATCGACGGCCACACGGGTGCCATTCACGAGCGCCGGCTGGTACAGGCGCGGCGCATTGGCGCGCGAGTACGCGGACAGCTCGAAGTTGGAGATCTGCTTGTCCGGCCTCCAGTACGGCGTGTAGAGCAGGAAACGCACGCCGTAGTCGAACGTCAGTCTCGGCGTGATCTGGAACGTGTCCTGGCCGTACCACTCGGACCACAACTGCCGGTTGTGCGTCTCGCCGTACCGGCTCGTTTCCGTGTACTGCTGGTACACACCCAGCACGGCGTTCGAGAACGCGAAGTTCGTGTTCAGCGGGTTGCTCGTGCTGTTGGCGAACTGGAACTGCCCCATCCAGGTGCCGCCGCGCGCTTCGTTGTTCGTCATGAACTCGAGGTGCCCACCGAACTTCCAGGTGTGGCGTCCGCGCGTCAGCGTCAGGTTGTCGCGCACGCTCATCAGCGTGTCGAACGCGGTGGAGCCGAGGCGGCTGTCATAGGTGAAATCGGGACTGTCGACGCCCGTGGTGGCGAGACCGAACGTCGCCGTGGGAATGACGCCCAGCGTATTCAGCTGCGTGAACTGCCCCAGCTTGTAGCCGATGCTGCTCTTCAGGATGTGCGTGAGGTCGGCGTCGGTCTTCGTGCCGAAACCTTCCGTCGCGCGCCGATAGCCCGCGGAGAGCTCGTTCACGCCGGTGGAACCGATCACGTGGTTCCATCCGCCGTTCACCGAGTTGTCACCCGAGACGTACGAGCCGTTGAAGAAGCCCCACTTCGCGGGACCGGCGGTGATTTCGGATCCGTACTGGCTCGAGCGCCACGTGCGCACCGATCCCCAGATCGTGTTCGCGCCTGACGGACGGTTGTCCAGACGGATCAGGTGATTGAAGCGCGGATTAGTCGATGTCTCCTGCCGCCTGAAGTTGTAGGCGTTGTTCGCGCTCGTCGTGTTCGGCAGCGGCATCAGGCTGAGCAGCGCGAGCGCGTTCGGATCGAGGCGATCCGCGGGAATCTTGTTACCAGTAAAGCACCCTGCGCCGCCGGTCGTCACGTTGCACGCCGCGGTCGACTGCGGATCCTTGATGTTGATAAGGCGTCCGTTCGCGTCGAACGTCTGCGAGAAGTCTCCCTGCCGTTCGAGCGCCGTCGGCATGCGATACAACCGCACCTGTCCGGGCCGCTGAACCTGCGGACCTTCGAACGAATAGAAGAAAAACAGCTTCTTGTCATTTCCCTGGTCCCACAGCCCGGGTATTTTCACCGGGCCACCGAGGTTGGCCCCCGGCGTATCGACGTGCAGCTTCGGCTTGGCAAGCCCGGCGCGATTGTTCTCCCACGGCGTCGCGTTCCACTTGTCCCGCTTGCCGTACCAATACGCGGAACCCCTGTAGTCGGAGCTGCCGCTCTTGCTCACGATTTCGATGTTCGCGCCGCCGCTGTGCCCGAATTCCGCCTTGTAGGTGTTCAGCAGGACTTTCACTTCGGCGATCGCGTCGAGATTGATCGACGAGTTCATGCGGTTGGTGCCCGACAGCTCGTTGCCGTTGAGGCCGTCCACCGTCACCTGGTTCCAGTGCTTGCGCATCCCGCCGATGTTCGGGATCTGCGATCCGAAGCTGTCCCCCATCGCTTCGATGTCCGCTTCGTAGTGCACGCCCGGCAGCAGGCGCAGCAGGTTCACGACGTCGCGGCCGCGGGATTGAATCTGCGAGATCTGCGTGGAGGTGAGGAGACCGGAGTAATCGCTGTTTTTCGTTTCGATCGTGGCTCCCTCGGAGACGACCGAAATCACTTCCGTGAGCGTGCCGACTTCGAGCTTGACGTTGCCGAGATCGAGCTGGCTGCTCGCATTCAGGACGTTTTTCTTCTGCTCGAACGTCCGGAAGCCCTGCAGCTCGACGCGCAGCGTATACGTGCCGGGCGCCACCGCGCGAAAGGCAAACGCGCCGACCTCGGTACTCACCGCGGTCCGCGCGTCGGCGGTCGCCTCGTTCGTCAATGTGACGGTTGCGCCGGGCACGACCTGGCCGCTCGTGTCGACCACGGTCCCCGACACGGTGCCGGTATCCTGCGCCGCGGCCGGCGACGCGACCATCGCGAGTCCAACAAGCACCGCCGTCCCGATGACCCGCGCCATCCCTGGGAGCCGAAGAAGAAAAACCTGCTGCATGAAACGCCTCCCACATTTTCGGCGGCGTGCGGGCGCCGAAAAGACGCGTTGTGATACTATGCTTTACCGATAAAGTCAACTTACTTTACCGTTAAAGTT
>DASPXV010000124.1:0-5132 GCA_035637115.1 Vicinamibacterales bacterium | reverse complement strand
TGACGCCAGCGCACTGCAGAATGCGCCGGTCGCCAACCTCTCCGAGGTGCTCGCCGCGCGCTCCCCCGGGGTGTCCGTGCTTCCGTCCGGCGGCCTCACCGGAGAAGGGGCGCGTATCCGCATCCGCGGTACGGCAAGCCTGTCACAGCCGAACGAGCCGATCGTGTACATCGACGGTGTCCGCGTCGACCGTAGCGGCGGCTTCGGAGACTACATCGGCACGGGCGGGGGCGGCACGCCGTCGCGGCTGGACGACGTCAATCCCGATGCGATCGAGCGGGTCGAGGTCTTGAAGGGCGCCGCGGCAACGACGCTGTACGGGACCGAGGCGTCCGCCGGTGTGATTCAGGTCTTTACAAAAACGGGGTCGCAGGGGGCGCCGCGCTTTGATTTCATTACGGAGCAAGGAGTCTCCAATTACCCCGCAGGCCGCTACAAACCGAACGCCGGGTTTGCGCGGTACGCCAACCTGGGGGACTGCGTCGCGCGGCTCCCCGACACCACTGCGACACAGAGCGACTGCCGCGGGCAGACGGCGAAGTTCGCCGACTATCTCACCCAGTTCTACGGCGTGCCAATCCAGCCGTATCAGGTTTTCGAGCGCCGGTTCATCCCCGCCCTCTTCGAGACCGGCTACCACAGCACGTACTCCGGCTCGGTGAGCGGTGGCACGGCAGCAGTCACCTACTTCGTCAACGGACGCTTTCAGCGCGAGAATGGACCCTTTGGCAACAGCCTGCTGGGTCCCGCGAGTGACTTGGACAGAAAAGTGCAAGGCTCGGCATCGATTGTCATGGTGCCCTCGAGCAACGTGCGGATCCGGGTCAACACCCAGTACGTGGACGCGCGCCACGAGACGCCGGCCAACAACAACAACATCTTCGGCACCATTTCAACGGCGATTTTTGGCAAGCCGGAAACGGCCTCCTGCGTTTCCGACGCGGACATCACGGGAAACGGCAATTGCCGTGTCGGCGGCGCGGCGAACGCCGCGCTTGCTCCAGGGAATCCATACGGGTCGCCTGCATTCAACACGCTGCGGGAGACGATGCAAGAGACGTACGGTCAGAACACGAAGCATTTCACCGGCAGCGTCAACGTCGGCTATCAACCCGTGTCGCCGCTCAACATCGAAGCGACGTTCGGCGTGGACATGGTGAACCAGATCAGCACTGACTTCGCTCCGTTCGGCCACAATGTCGACGGCGTCGCCGGATTTGATCCGGAAGGTTTCAAGTTCCTCGACAACCGGACGCGTCGGGAGATTACCGGAGAGCTGAAGGGCACTTGGAACCATCGGTTCGGTCCGGACTTTCAGTCGACACTCGTCGCGGGCGGCCAGGGCTTCATTGCGCATCTCGACGACGAAGGCATCGGCGGAGAGGTCTTCCCCGGACCGGGGCTCGAGGTCACGAGCGCCGGCCAGTTCAAGGGCACATACGAACGGATCCTCGAGACCGTGAACGCCGGCGGTTTTGCGCAGGAGCAGGTAGGCTTTAAGGAATTCGCGTTCGTCACCGTCGGGGCGCGCTACGATCGCAACAGCGCGTTTGGTCGGACGTCCCGGGGCGTCCTGTATCCGAAGGCTGGAGTGTCTTTCCTCCCGACCGCGTTACGCAGCTGGCCCCGCTCCGGCTTCATGCAGCACGTATCGACGCTGCGTCTCCGCGCCGCAGTCGGCCAGTCCGGATTACAACCGGGCGCCTTCGACAAATTCACGACCTTCTCGTCGCTGTCGTCGGAGCTCGGACCGGGCCTGCAGCCGGACAACCTCGGCAACCCTAACCTCAAACCCGAAATCAGCACCGAGCGGGAAGTCGGGATGGAAATCGGGTTGATGAACGATCGGGTCGGCATCGAGGCGACGTACTATCGGCGCAAGACCTCGGACGCGCTCTATGCGCGTCAGTTCGCGGTGTCGGGGGGGTTCATCAATCTCCAACTCGACAACATCGGCGAGCTCAGAGGCGGCGGGTGGGAGCTGTCGGCGAGAGCGCTGCTGTTCAACCGTCCCGGGTTGTCGGTCAATCTGTTCGCGAACGCGGCCTGGGGTTGGACCTTTGTCACCGATCTGGGGGGCGCTCCGCCACTCAAAGTCGGCGGCAGCTATCCGCGCTATCGCAACTTCGTGATCGAAGGATACCCGGTGAATTCGCTGTTCGGGGCAAAGTTGGTGCAGCCGTGCAGCCAGCGGCCTACGGGCGCTTCGTATGCGTGCCTGGCGGCGGGCCAGAATCCGTATGACCTGAACGGCGACGGCAACTTCGACACGGACGCCGATATGCTGGCGTGTTTGACACCGCTCGGCGGATCCAATCCCTGCGGCCTCACGTCGCTGAGCAGCCTGCTACCGGTGCGGATCGACGAGGACGGTGACGGCGATTTCCTGGATCACTATCTCGGAAAGGCCTACCCGGACTGGCAGGGCTCTTTCGGGACGAACGTGACGTTTCTGCGAGGCTTCGAGCTGGGCACGGTGTTCGAGTACAAGTTCGGCAACTATACCATCACGAATCTGACCGATGGATTCCGGCAGGCGAACGCGGGTATCGGCCGGAACATTCGGTCCGCGGCTGAGGTGGAAGCGACGGTTTTGAATCCCGCCAGCACGCCGCAAGAGAGACTGGTTGCCGCCAAGCAGTGGGAGACATTGCGGGCACTCACGCCGTATGATGGCCTCAATCAGAACGACAACGGCGCCTTCCTGCGGTGGCGGGAGTTGTCGCTGACATACAACCTGCCGATGCGCTGGACACAACAACGGTTCGGCCTGCGGGACGTCTCGATCCGGGCCTCGGTCCGGAATGTGGCGCTCTGGACGAAGTATCACGGCATCGATCCCGAACTCAACGTGTTCGGGCGCGGCGCTGCCAATGCGGACGGGACGGGCATCGATCAGAACTTCGGCGACGCGATTGATGCGTTCGGCTTTGCCCTGCCGCGGCGGTTTACGTTCGCGGTCCGCTTTGGCTTTTAACCCGCACCGAAAGGAGACGATCGCCATGTTCACCAACACGACATCGCCGGCTCCCCGCGGTCGGGGACGCTGGATAAGGCTGCTGCGCGCGGTTTCGCTGGTCATGGTCGCGGCAGGCTGCAGCTCGCTGCTGGACGTCGAGAATCCGAACAACGTCAATCAGGACAATCTGAACAACCCCGCCGCGGCGGCGGCGCTGGCGAACGGCGCGTTGTCAGCCACCGCGCGGGCATTGGGCAATGTGCTGACGCCCTATTCCGAAGCGACCGATGAGTTGACGTGGATCGGCTCGCGCGACGCCTGGGACGACCTCGACAAGGGCTACCTGACGGGCATCACCAACGAATTTGTCGACGCGGCGTTCCCCCAGGTGGCGCAGTCCCGTTGGCTGTCCGACGAGGCGATCAAACGCCTCGGCGGGTTTGATGCCGACGGCAAACTCGCGGACAGAAACCTGTTGGCGCGTTCGTATTTGTACGGGGCAATCGCGTACACGATGATCGGCGACATGTTCAACGATTTTCCGATCGGGTCGGATCGCACCGTGGAAGCGGCGCCGCTCGGGCCGGCCAATATGGCCCAGGTGTACGACACGGCCGTCGTCTATGCGACACGCGGCATCGCCATCGCGCAAGCGACCGGCGACGCGGAGCTCGAGCGGGAGCTCACGGCCATGCGCGCCCGTGCCCGCCACGCGCAGGGAGTATGGCAGAAGCTCAATCCGTTCTCGCCGGCCACGCTCGCGAGTCCCCTCGTGAACGACCCGGCTGCCGTCGCGGACGCTACGGCCGCACTCGCCGGAGCCGCAGCGGATTGGAAGTACCAGTTCAACTACAGTTCGGAGACGGTCAGCACGGGCATCGGGTTCGAGGTGAATCAGCGCCTCGAAAGCCGGTTTGGCGATCTCTACATCGTGCCAACCACCGACAATAAGCGGGTCGCAAGCATCCGTCTGCTCGACGCGATCAACAACAAGCCTGATCCTGTGCTTTCGCGCACGATCAACGAATTCGTGGCTGGCGTGCAGTACGGGCCTCTCACTGTGGTCTCGAGTCGCGAGTTGTATCTCATTCTCGCAGAGGCGCGCCTGGCTCAGAACGACTCGGTGGGTGCTGCCACCTTCATTAACAACATCCGCGCACTCGTGGCGGCAGATTCACTCACGCCCTACGACCCGCTCAACGCGGCTCATCCACGCGCGCTCGCCATGCTCCAGCACGAGCGGCGCGTGAATCTATTCCTGCAGGGACGCCGGCTGGCGGATCACTATCGCTTTGGCGTGCCGGCGGACAAGTGGCCGGCGAATGCGGAAGCGGTGCAGCAACCAGGAACGGTGTTCCCAATCACGAACACCGAGATCCTGGCGAACTGTCACATTCAGGGAACCTGCTGAAAATGAGAGACTGACGGTAGGTGAGGCGACGGTAGAAAAGCGACGGTAGATACTGCGACGGTAGACGATTCATACTACCGTCGTCCCATCTACCGTCGTTTCATCTACCGTCGGGTTATCTACCGTCGTTTCTTCCCACCTCTCCGCGGCCTCAACGAGCGCTCCGGCCGGGGAGCTTCGGCGATGGCCAGGCGCGGCTGCAGCGGCGGCACCGAGGGTTCGAATCCCGGAATCACTTCCCGCGGGAAGTTCTGCCCGATCAGCCGCTCGACGTCGGCCATCAGCAGCCATTCATCGGGTGAGATCAGCGTCAGCGCGAGGCCTCGCGCGCCGGCGCGGGCGGTTCGGCCCACGCGATGCACGTAGACCTCGGCGTCCTGCGGGACATCGTAGTTCACTACCATCCGGATCCCATCGACGTCGATCCCGCGCGCGGCGATGTCCGTCGCGACGAGAATCTCGGCTGCGCCGGAGCGGAATTGGTCGAGGGTACGGGTGCGGTGGCTCTGCGCCTTGTCGCCGTGCAACGCGTTGGCGGCGATGCCCTCGCGCTTGAGGAAGGTGACGAGCTTATCGGCGCCGTACTTGGTCCGCGTGAAAATCAGCGTCTGACCGGCCGGCTTGGCCTTGAGAATCGAGGCCAGCGCGCCGCGCTTCTGCAGTTTGTCCACCGCGACGATGACGTGCTCGATGCCCTCGGCGGCTTGCGCCCGCCGGCCGATTTCGACCGAGGCGTGTCCGTTCAGGGCGCGACGCGCGAGC
>DASPXV010000123.1:0-4159 GCA_035637115.1 Vicinamibacterales bacterium | reverse complement strand
TGGCTATGAAGGCGGACACGGCGGCGATCACGCCAAAGATCAACGCGAACGCGCCGGCAATCGACAACATCAGGAGAAACCGCTGCCGCCGCGCGCGCTGCAGCTCTTCGAATTTCTCGGCCGCCTCGCGGCTCGCGTGCTGCTCCGCCTCGCGCGCGCGCCGCAGCTCGCCGCTTCGCCGTACCGGATCGATCAGCACGTCATGAGCGAGCTCGATCCGCGCCGGGCCGTCACGCTCGTCACGCCGAAGGAGACGGCGATCGATCAGCTCGTCGAGCGTGTCGCGCGTGATGCCTGGTTTGCGCAGCGCGACCTCCTCGGCGGCGGAGTTGCGCTCCGACGAGTCCGGAAGGACCAGCTCGTCCTCGATGAAGATCTGAACGCGCGGGTCGAGCCCGGCGATCGATCGCAAGTAAAAATTGTCGAGGATTCTGATCTGGGCGTCCTTGAGCAGCTCGCCGGAAATCTGCTCCTCATGCAGCCGCCTGCGTTCGTTGTTCAGTTCGCGGCAGAAAACGCTCAACAGCGTCGGATCGACCGGCAGATCGTTTGCCGCCCGGCGGCGCGTCGGACGATCGGCCGCGATGATCTCGACGATCCGGCGCGCCACCGGCTCCGACACGAGATGGCGGCCCGGCTCGAGGATCACTCTGAGCCCGTCGGCGGTGCTCATCGGCAGCAGGCGGAAGTCGTGCTCGCCGATCGAGGGAAACAGCTCGCGCAGCTCGGTGAACTCGGCGAGGTAATCCTCGCGAAAACTGAACAGCATGCGGACGGGACCGCGCGTCAGCGAATACTGGAGCGCCTCTTCCGGGTTGGCGTCGACGCGCGCGCGCACGTCGACGGGCGGGAAGCCGAGCGCAAGGCCGCGCAGCTCCTCGAGAAACGCGCGCGCCGCGGCGGTTCCCTCGGGCGTCCGGCGTCCGATCGTGAACATCTCCTCGAACTGATCGAACACGAGAAGCGGCGTCAGCAGCCGGTGGCGTTCGTTCCACCACAACGACGTCTTGCGGTAGAAGAACTCCCAGAGGGTGCCCCCGGTGCGTTCCGGCGCCTCGACGTGGTGCTCCTGCGCCTCGCGGGCAAGCGCGCCGTAGATCTGCTCGATCAGGGCGGACGGGCGTGCAAAGTCGAGGCGCAGGCGGACGGGAAACAGATCGCGCGCGCGGGCGCGCGGAAACAGCCCGGCCTGGATCAGCGACGTCTTCCCGAGGCCGGACGCGCCGTACAGGACCGAGACGCGCTCGCGCATGACCAGCTCCAGGAGAACCTGGATGGCTCCTTCGCGTCCGTGAAAGAAAGCCTGGTCCCGCTCGCGGAACGAGGCGAGCCCCGGCCAGGGGTTGTCGCGATCGACGACTCCCGTGTCCCGCACGAACGGTTCGCCGGCGTTCACAGTCCGCCCCGCCGCTTCTGGAACTCGCGGTAGTCGGTCGTGACGCTCCGGATCGTCTCGTCGGACAGGCGGCCGTTCTGAAGCGTCGCCATGTGCGTCTCGCGGAACTTGTCGGGGATGTCGGGATGAGTTGTCGGCACGTCGTCGATCACGACGGGAATGATGAAGTGCTGCGACGGCCGCGCCTTCTGCGCTTCCGCAATCGCGCAGTTCCATTCGAGCTGTAGGAAGCGGCGGTTCTTCTTCAGACAGGATTTCGACAGCACCGGCATGAACAGCCCGCACTTCTCGATGGTGTGCCGAATCCGCCGCTCGAAATCGTCACCCGGCTGCAGCTCGTGCTGATCGAGCCAGGCGTCCATCCCCGCTGTTTCGAGTGACGCGAGGATCGCCTTGGCGATCTCGCGGTCCTCGCTCGCGTAGCTGATGAAGACGACCCCTTCCTTCACGTACGGGCGATCGGTGCTTCCGCCATCCACCGGTACCGGCCGCGGTTCCGGCGGCACGCGCTCCATCCACCGCCGGTGCAGTTCGTCGACGAACTCGATGGCGGTCCCGGTGTCAAGAATCTCGGTGCGCGTCTTGTAGGCATGCAGGAAGCTGACGAGCGACAGGTCCTCCCGCGTCCCGGAGTCGACGACGAGATCCGTCTTGCCCCGCGCGAGGAGCAGCCGGCTCTCGCGCGACGCGCGGATCAAGAACCGCACGATCCATGTCGGGAAACTGCAGCCCAGGATCAGCAGCTGGTGCTTCTGAAGGTGGTTGAACAGCCGCTTCGGCCGCGCGCTGAAAAGGAGGTTGTGCAGGAACTCGAGCGCGTCTTCTTCCGTGACGACGTAGTCCTGCATCGCCGAGACGCGTCCGAGGAGCTGGTAGACGCGCGTGCGGTCGACGTGCTCGGCTTCTTCCGGCAGGTCGTCCGGTTTCGCCGGCGAGTACACCGTCACGTCCGTCGCGGAGTCCCCTCCGAAACGTTCCTGATTGATCGCCTGCGCGAGCATTGGATCGAGCGTGGTGCTCACGTACAGCGAGAATGGTTTGATCGCCGCGAGCTTGCGCAGAGAATCTGGCGGCGCGAGCGACCCGAGATCCTTCATGACCCGCTGCAGCTCCGAGTAGATCCGCTCCGGCTCGCCGCCTCGTTCGAGGAATGTGAAGGCGACGTGGTTGAGCGGCGCGCGTGCTCCCGCCGCGGGTACGGCGATCGACAGCCGCGCGGCGAGACGCTCGGCGAGATGCTCGTAGAGGAACGTCTTGCGTCCGCCGATCTCGACGCTGAGCAGTTCCTGGCCGACCACCGGAATGACGCGGCCGTCCTCGACGAACTGGAGCAGCCGCTCCCAGAGCTCCTCGTGCCGCGTTTGATCGCCGGCCGTCGCCGGTTCGCCTGGAGCCACGATGTCACCTGCCGCAGTCGAACGCCGCGCGGCGGCGTATGGATGGGTTCAGACCGTCGTCGGCGCTGCGAGATCCACGACGTGCATCCCGGCAGGCGAGTTCGGCCGTGAGGTGGCGTGAGATTATACGTCGGAGATAGGCAGAAAGTCCGGAGGCAAGGTGCATGGTTCTGGCGCTGGCGGGGCGCCGCGTGGATCCGGCGGGCGCGGCGACCTCAGGGTTCCCGGCCGCCAACATGGAACGGGTCCGTCAGGCGCTCGGCGCCACTTTCGAGCGGCTCGGCGCCACGGTCCTCGTCTGTTCGGCCGCCTGTGGCGCCGACCTCCTCGCGCTCGCGGAGGCCCGTCGTGCGGGCCTGCGGTGCCGTCTGGTCCTGCCGGCGCCCACGGACCGTTTTCGCCGGACCAGCGTCGTCGATCGCGGCGCGGAGTGGGGACCGCTGTTCGACGAGCTCATCAGCGATGCGCGGCGGCGTGGCGATCTCGTCGTCGCCGGCGACCCGCTCGAAGGGGACGCGGCGTACGCGGCGGCGAACCACTGCATTCTCGACGAAGCGGTCGTGATCGGCGCCGCTCGCGGCGAAGAGGTCCGTGCCGTGATCGTCTGGGATGGCCGCTCGCGCGGCGACGGTGATCTCACGGAAGCCTTCGCGGCCGCCGCCCGCGATCGGCATCTCTCCGTCGTGGAGGTGCCGACGCTCTAGCCGCTCAACATCTACACGCACGTCGTTGATGCGCCGCATCGCGCGGCGATCGAGCAGGTGGAGCGCCAGTTGTTCCCAACTGTTCCGCAATCGGCGAAATCGACTGACCTGCGAGAATCAGAAACCGCTGAAACGGCGAACACGGAAGGAGCGCCTGCGGCCGCACGCGAGCGCTGGAGGGAAGTCGTGAGGCGAGAACGCGTTAGCGTTCGCCGAACGAACGGCGATGCGTTCCGGCGTCGAGTCTCGGGCATGGGCGTCGAAGAGGTCTTGTCGAGTCCGTCCAGGCCCTGGCAGAATCCGTACGCGGAGAGGCTGATCGGATCAATCCGGCGGGAGTGTCTGGACCATATGATCGTACTTGGTGAGCAGCACCTGCGACGAATCCTGACCGACTACCTGACGTATTATCACGCCTCGCGCACACATCTCTCGCTTGAGAAAGACGCGCCCACGCCACGACGGGCGCATGCCATCTCCGAAGGCGCCGTGGTGGCGTTCCCAGAGGTCGGCGGCTTGCACCATCGCTACGAGCGATACGCAGCGTGACGTGTTCTTCCGACCGAACGGATGGCGTTGGATGTGTCGGCCGCTGCTGGCGAAGACCGCAAAGCGGTGCGCGCTCGTTGTTTCCTGGAACCTGTTCGTCACGTTACCTCCTT
>DASPXV010000122.1:0-3427 GCA_035637115.1 Vicinamibacterales bacterium | reverse complement strand
TCCGTGCCTTGTTACGCCGCTCCTCGACGACAGCCAGCGCCGCCGTGCTGGTCGCCGTCCGCGCGCCCGCATCGTCTTCAAGCTGCTTCAGGCGGCGCCTGGCTTCCTCGAGCGTCAGCGCGTTCTTCTGCGCGTCGATCGCGCCGATGAACTCGTTGCCCGCGGTATCGAGCTCGCCGCGGCGCACGTTGTAGCGCGCCGTCAGCATGTCGAGTTTGTCCTGCGACGCCTGCACGGCTTGGTCGGCCTTCATCTTGACGATCTGCTGCTCCGCTTCCGCCAGGTCCGTCTTCGCCTGCTCCACGGCGTACTGCTGATCCGCGGCGTCGAACTCGAGCACGAGGTCATCCTTCTTCACCGCCGTGCCCGTTTGCGTGAGCTTGACGATGCGGAGAGTGCCGCCCGCTGGTGGCGCCATCAAGCTGACCGTTCGTCCGGCGCGGAGCTCCCCCGTGGCGAACACCGTGAGCTTCAGCGGTCCTTTCACGACCTTCGCGGTGGGAACGACGGAACGGCGTTCAGGGATCACGGGTGCGCCCGTGGCCAGCGTGACGGCCACCGCGGCAATCGCGACGATCGCGGCGGACCAGAAGACGCCACGTGTCGTCCGCGTCATCCCTTCCTCCGGATCAACTCGGCATCGGGCCGGCGCACCGCGAGCTTGTCGCCCGGGACGACACCGGCGCTGACGGCCGCCTGCTCGCGTCCACGGCGCACGATCTCGATTGACTGCTCGTCGAACTTCGATCCATTCAGCTTGTAGACGACGGGACGGCCGTCCTTCTGGAAGATCGTTTCGGCGGCAACGAGTGTGACGGAAGGCAGCCGATCGGCGGCGATGCGCGCGGTCGCGGTCATGCCCGGCCGGATGCGCGGGTCGCGGTCGGCGAGAATGAGGCCGAGATCGAAATTCCGCACCGGCGGCCAGCCGGATGAAAAGTCGACGCGCGCGAGCACCGAGATCAGATCCACTTTCGCGGCGAAGTCCTTGCCCGGCACCGCCTCGATTTTCACCGTGGCGGTCTGCCCGACCTTGAGCCGCCCGCGATCTGACTCGTCCAGGCGCGCTTCAAGATGGATCGAGGAAAGGTCCGGCAGCTCGAGGATGCTCGCGCCGGGCCACGTACGGTCCCCTTCGCGGAACTCGACGCCTCCTCCGCCGAACGGTCCCCCGGAGCGCGGGTTCTCGAGAATGTTCACCGTGCCGTCGGCGGGCGCCGCGAGCTTCAGCGCGTCGATCGACTGGACCGTCCGGTCCACGTCGAACTGCGCCTTGTCGCGGTGCCGTTTCTTGCCCGTGAGCTCCGCTTCCGCGGCGGCGCGTGTCGACAGGATCTTCGCTTCGACTTCCTTCAGCCGCTGTTCGGCGTCCGCCAGGCTCAATTTCGCCGTTTCGTACTCGATGCGAGAGACGAGGTCGCGCTTCCCGAGATCGAGCTTCGCGCGCTCGATGTCGTACTTCGCCCTGGTCAGCTCCGTCTGCCGCTGCTCGGCGGTGATCTTCTGCTGCGCGACGACCTGCTCGATTTCACCTTCGGCGGTCTTCAGCTCCGACTGCCGCTCCATCAAGCGCTGTTTGAGCTGCGTCGCGTCGAACTCGACGACGATGTCTCCCTTGTTCACCGCGGAGCCGTTCTTGATCAGCTTGACGATCTGCAGCTCGCCGCCAGCCTGGAGCGGCGCCGCGAGAACGATCGACTTCGCCGGCCTGATATCGCCGCGAATTTGGATGTAATCCACGAAGTCGCCGCGCGTGACGTCGGCGGTCGTGACGTTCGGCACGGGGTGGGACCGCGCGTTCATCGCGATGCCGGCTGCCGCGATGACGAAGATGACGGCGATGCCGCCGAGGAGCGGCTTGCTGCGAAAGATCTTCATTTCGCCGCAGCGGCGTTGCGCGCCACCGTCACTCCTTCCTGGAGCCCGCCGGTGACGATCGCCTCGTGCGTATTCATCGCGCCGATGGTCACGTCCTGCCGCTCGAGTCTTCCGCCCCGCTGCACGCGCACGTACGCATGCTCCCCTTCGAGCAGGATCGCGTCGCGCGGCACCACGAGCGCGGACGGCACGCGTTCGAGCTCGACGTCGAGCGACGCGGTCAGGTCCGGCATCAGGTTCGGGTGCGCGCCGTTCACCAGAATCAGCACGATGAAGTTGCGCACTTTCGGCGACAGCGTCGATTGCTGCCCGATTGGTGAAATCTGGTCGATCTTGCCGGAGAAGACGAGCTCCGGATAGGCGTCGAGACCAACACGGACGGTCTGGCTGACGCGCAGCTCGTTCATGTCCGCCTGGTTCACGCGGGCGCGGACGCGCATCACGGCAGGATTCACGACTTCGACCACCGGCTGCCCCGGGCGGACTTCATCCCCGTCCATGAACTGCACCATGTTGCCGCCGTTCTTGAACGTGGTCTTGATGACGGCAACGCCAGGCAGCGGCGACGTGATGAGCATCCGCTCGGCATTCGATTCCGCCTGCTTCATGTTCGTCTCAGAGCGATCGCGGCGGATCTCGAGAATCTTGATGTCGGCGGCGGCGGCGCGCCGCTTCAGCTCGTACGTCTCCTGGAGCTGTTTCAGCTTGGCCTGCGCTTCTTCGTACGCGAGGTTGTTCTTCTCGGCCTGGATCTTCGGCAGCATCTCGTTTTTAACGAGCTCCAGCTTCGCCTTCTCCAGGGAGCTCTCAGCCTGCTTCAGCGTGCTGTCGTCGCTCGCGCGCGCGGCCACTTCCTCCGCCCGCCGCTTCTTGATCTGCTGCTCGAAATCGGTGAGCTCCGCGCGCCGATCGAGCGCGTTGCGCAGCTGCTCCTGCCGGTCGAACTCCACCAGGGGGTCGCCCGGTTTCACCGTGGTCCCCGCCTTGATCAAATGCATGATGACGAGGGAGTTCTGGTTCTGCCCGGCCAGGCGAGGCGCCGTGATCGATGTTGCCTGCACGGCTTCAACGGTGCCGGCCAGGCGCACGCTGCGTACGAAATCGGCTCGCTTGACGACCGTCATCGCATTCGCGGCGCCGGCCGCCTGTTCCGGCGTGCGCGCCCGGAGCGAGAGCCCGGCAACGGCGACGCCGGCCACGACGACAGCGGCGATGAAGTATCTCGGTTTGAGCAGGGACATGGCCCGGATATCAGACGGTCTCGACGCCCCATTGGTTGGGGCACCGAACAGGATACCTCAAGCGGGTACAAGAGGTTAGGGGTTCAAGGGTTCAAAGGATTCAAAGGGGTTCAAGGGAGTTCAGGGGTTCAAAAGGGTTCAAGGTTCTCGGAGGGCGAGCAGGGGGTCGATTCGGGTCGCGCGGCGCGCGGGGAGGTAGCTGGCGATCGCGGCGATTGCGAGCATGCCGAGCGCGGAGACCGCGAAGGTCGGGAGATCGAGGGGCGTGACGCCGTAGAGCCAGCTCGCAAGAAGGCGCGTGGAAGCCG
>DASPXV010000121.1:0-12752 GCA_035637115.1 Vicinamibacterales bacterium | reverse complement strand
GAATCGAAGTCGTGAGCTCGAATCAGTACGGCGGCGCGGACGTCGAGGGCGCGTACAAAAAAGCGGAGGCGCTGCTCAGCACCTATAAAAAACCGGACGGTTCCCTCGGCATCGACGGCATCTTCACGCCGAACGAGTCGGGGTCGTTCGCGATGCTTCGCGTGCTGCAGGACAACGGGTGGGCCGGGAAGGTGAAGTTCGTCGGCTTCGATGCGTCCCCGAACCTGGTCGCCGGACTGCGGAACGGGGGCATCGACGGACTCGTGGTCCAGGATCCCGTTCACATGGGCTACGTGGCAGTGAAGACGATGGTCGCGCACCTCAAGGGTCAGCGCGTCGAGAAATGGATCGACACGGGCGTGCACGTCGCGACGAAAGACAACATGGACACGCCGGAGATCAAGGGGCTCCTCGAGCCAGACCTGCCAAAGAAATGAGCGTCTTCGAGATGCGGGGCATCCGCAAGGCGTTCGGTGCCACCGTCGCGCTGGACGGCGTGGACCTCGCGGTCGCCCCGGGTGAAATCTGCGGCCTCGTCGGGCAGAACGGCGCCGGCAAGAGCACGCTGATGGCCATTCTTGCCGGCGCGCTGCGCCCTGATGCCGGGACGATGTCGATTGGAGGGCGCCCGTACGCGCCGCGCAGCCCGATCGAAGCGAGGCGGGCGGGCGTCGCCATGATTTACCAGGAACTGTCGCTCGCCCCTCACCTCTCGGTGATGGAGAACATCCTCCTCGGCGCCGAGCCGACGCGATTCGGGCTGGTCGACTACGCGCGCATGCGCACGATCGCGCGCGGCGCGCTGGCGGAGCTCGGCCACACCGACATCGATCCTGATGCGCCGGTCGCGTCGCTCTCGGTTGCCGCGCAACAGCTCGTCGAGATCGCGCGCGCGATCGCGCTGGGCTGCAACGTCATCGTCCTCGACGAACCGACGAGCAGCCTGGGTATCGACGACGTGCGACGGCTCTTCGAGCTGCTGCGCCGTCTCAAGGCACGCGGGCACGCGATCGTCTACATCTCGCACTTCATCGAGGAAATCAAAACGATCTCCGATCGCTTCGTCGTCTTGCGTGACGGCCGGAACGCCGGCGGAGGCGTCACGGCGGAAACCGCGAACGAAGCAATCGTCGCGCTGATGGTCGGCACCGCTCCGGACCGGTTGTTTCCGCGCACACCGCGGAAGCAGGGAGCGGCGATCCTCGAGGTGGAATCACTCGGCCGCGGCTCCGCGTCGTTCTCGCTGCACCGCGGCGAGATCCTCGGCATCGCGGGCCTCATGGGCGCGGGACGCACGCGACTGCTGCGCAGCATCTTCGGGCTCGAATCCGTGAAGAGCGGACGCGTCCGCGTTGGCGCGTACAGCGGCGCCGGCGCCCCACCGCATCCATGGCGCGCGGGCATGGGGCTGCTCAGCGAGGATCGCAAGAGCGAGGGGCTCGCGCTCGGCCTCAGCGTCGCGGACAACCTCACGATGACGCGCCTCGATCCCTTCGGTCCGGGCGTGCTCGTCCTGCCGGCGCGGCAGCGCCAGGCATCCACGGAATGGATCGGCCGCATGGAGATCCGCTGCGCCGGCCCCGCGCAGGCGGCGGGAGAACTGTCCGGCGGCAACCAGCAGAAGATCGCCATTGCGCGCCTGCTGCACCACGACGTGGACGTGCTGATTCTCGACGAACCCACACGCGGGATCGATGTCGGCAGCAAGGCGCAGATCTACAGGTTGATCGACGAGCTCGTCGCCGACTCGGGCGCACGGCCGCCCAAAGCGGTGTTGATGGTCAGCAGCTACCTGCCGGAGCTGCTCGGCATGTGCGATCGCGTCGCGGTCATGCGCCGCGGCGTGCTCGGAACGCCCCGCAGCGTCGCCGGGCTGACCGAGCACGATCTCATGATGCAGGCGACAGGCGCCGCACCGTCCGCATGACCGCACGTTCGCTCCTCGACCGGACCGGCACCTTCATTGGCCTGCTGCTCGTGGCCATCATTTTCGGCGCGCTCGTCGGCAGCCAGTTCTTCTCCCCAGGCAACGTCGAGCTGATGGCCCGCCAGGCGGCGATCGTCTGCATGGCGGCGCTCGGCATGACCGTCGTCATTGCCACTGGCGGCATCGACCTGTCCGTGGGCTCGATCATTTCACTCGGTACTGTCGTCATCGCGCTCGCGTTGCGCGCGGGATACCCTCCGGTGCCGGCCGCGCTCGCCGGCGTCGCCGCCGCCACGGCGTGCGGTGTCCTCAACGGCGTCGTCATCACCCAGCTTCGCGTCGTCCCCTTCATCGTCACGCTCGGCACGATGCTCATCGTGCGCGGGGCGGCGAAAGGACTGGCCGAGGAGCGCCGCATCGAGGCGCAATACACCTGGTTGAACGACCTGCTGCGCACCCGGCCCGGCACGCTGCTGCCCGGCGGCATCTGGCTGGTGATCGTGCTCGCGCTCCTCGTCGCCGGGATCCTGCGCTACACGCGTTTTGGCCGTCACGTGCTCGCGATCGGCTCGAACGAACGGATGGCGCGGCTGTGCGGCGTCGCTATTTCGCGCACGAAGATCATGGTCTACGGGATTTCCGGTGCGCTCGCGGGCATGGCCGGCCTCCTGCAGTTCTCGAAACTGTCGGTCGGCGATCCAACAGTCGCGATCGGGCTCGAGCTCGACGTCATTGCCGCGGTCATCATCGGCGGCGGGAGCCTCACGGGCGGACGCGGCACGGCTCTCGGAACGATCATTGGCGCCGCGATCATGACCGTCATCCAGATCGGGTGCTCGCAGAAGGGATTGCCGAACTGGGTCCAGCAGATCGTGACCGGCGCAATCATCGTCATTGCCGTCGCGCTGGACCGCGTGCGTTCTGTGAGGACGTCATAATGAAGATTACACACCTGGAAATTGCCGATTTGCGCTTCCCGACATCGCTTACGTGCGATGGCACGGACTGCGTCCACAAGGATCCCGACTACTCCGCCGCGTACGTGATCCTGCATACCGACGGCGATCTAGAAGGACATGGATTCACGTTCACGATTGGGCGCGGCAACGAGGTGTGCGCCGCGGCCATCCGTGCCTTCGAGCCGCTCGTCGCCGGACGTGACGTGGACGAGATCTTCGACGAACCGGCCGCATTCTGGCGATCGCTTGCCGAAGACTCGCAGCTGCGATGGCTGGGCCCCGAGAAAGGCGTTATCCACATCTCGATGGCGGCGATCGTCAACGCCGCGTGGGACCTGCAGGCGAGGCGCAAAGGCAAGCCGCTGTGGAAGCTGCTGGCCGGCATGAGCCCGCGCGAGATCGCACGCTGCATCGACTTCCAGTACATCACCGACGCCCTCACCGAAGAGGAGGCCGTCGCCCTCCTCGAGCGCCAGCAGGACTCACACGCAGAGCGCGAGGCGATCCTGCTGCGCGATGGCTATCCCGCCTACACGACGTCCGCTGGCTGGATGGGTTACTCCGACGAGAAGGTGCAGCGGCTGTGCCGCGAAGCGCTCGCGGACGGCTTTACGCATTTCAAAGTAAAGGTCGGCGGCGATCCCGCGGACGACGCACGACGCGTGGGACTGGTACGGAAGGAAATCGGGCCCGATCGGAAGCTCATGATCGACGCGAATCAGCGATGGAACATTGACGAGGCGATCCGCAACGTCCGCGCGCTCGCGCCGTTCGATCTGTGGTGGATCGAAGAGCCGACGAGTCCCGACGACGTGCTGGGGCACGCCACGATCGCGCGAGCAGTCGCGCCCGTCGGCGTGGCGACGGGCGAGCATTGCGCCAACCGCGTGCTGTTCAAACAGCTGCTGCAGGCGAACGCCATCAGCTTCTGCCAGATTGACAGCTGCCGCCTCGGCGGCGTGAACGAAAACCTTGCCGTCATCCTGATGGCCGCGAAGTTCGGCATTCCCCTGTGCCCTCACGCGGGCGGCGTGGGTCTCTGCGAGCTGGTGCAGCACCTGTCGATGTGGGACTACATCTCGGTATCAGGACGCATGGACGACCGAGTCACGGAGTTCGTCGACCACCTGCACGAGCATTTCGAACATCCCGTCGTCATGCGCCGCGGACGTTACCTGGCGCCGACGGCACCCGGTTACAGCAGCGAGATCAAACCGGAAACGCGGGACGCCTACCGATATCCGGTCGGACGCATCTGGTCCGAGCTGAAGGAGCACACGATTCGACATGCGTAAGAACCACGTGACTGCCGTTCGCCGCGGCCTGGCGATCGAGAGCGTGGACGGCGGCCCGATCGAAGACGTGACGATCGACAACATCACGATGCGTGACATCTCGAACGCGCCCATTTTCATCAGGCGCGGCAATCGCGCGAGGACCCCCGGCGAGCCGCCGCCCGGCATCGTCCGCCGCATCTCGATCAGCAACGTCGTCGCGTCGGGAGTCAGCGGCGCGCACGGGATTCTCATTAGCGGGATTCCGGCGTTTCCGATCGAAGACGTTCGCCTGAGCAATATTCGTGTGCACTACCTCGGCGGCGGCACAAAGGCGGATTCCGCGCTGCAGCCGGAGGAAAAGGAAAAAGACTACCCGGAACCGGACATGTTCGGGCGCATGCCGTCGTATGCTCTATTCGCGCGGCACGTCATCGGCTTGGACGTGCGCGACGCCGACTTCACCTTCGAGCAACCGGAAGCGAGGCCCGCCATTACGTTCAACGACGTCGTTCGCGTGGACATGGATCACGTCCGCGCGCAGAAATCCGGGACGGCGACGCGTGCGCTGCTGCCCGCCGTCCACCTCGCAAAGGTAGTGAAAGCCGCCTTCTGATGGCTGGGACGCTCACGCGCCGCAACTTTCTGTCGTTCGACTTCGGCGACCGCCGCAGCGACGCAGGTCACTGGGTGCGCGTGCACCGCGTCGCGATGGCGTGCCGCTTCGAGGTGATGCTGACGTCGGACGATGCAAGGGATATGGCGGCGGCACGCGAGGCGCTCGACGAGGCCGACGAGATCGAGTCGCTCCTGACGGTTTTCCGGCAGACGAGCGCCGTGGCGGACCTGAACCGTCGCGCCGCGTCCGAAAAAGTGCCGGTAAACGCGTCGCTGTTCGATCTGCTCGCGCGGTGCGCGGAATTGCATGCGGCCAGCGAAGGCGCGTTCGATGTGACCTCGACGCCTCTCAGCCGCTGCTGGGGATTCCTGCAGCGAGAGGGACGACTGCCCCGCCGCGACGAAATCGCCGCGGCACGCGCGGTCGTCGGCATGGCGCATGTCGCGCTGAATCGTCAGACGCAGGCGATCAGTTTCGGCCGCCAGGGCGTCGAGCTCAATTTCGGAGCGATTGGAAAGGGCTACGCGCTCGATCGCATGGGGGTGCTGCTCCGCTCGCGCGGCGCGACGCGCGCGCTGCTTTCGGCCGGGGACAGCAGCGTGCTCGCGCTGGGCGGTCGCGGGCGAGGATGGCCGGTCGATCTGCGTCCTCGCCGTGCGAGCCGCCGCGTCGGACGGCTGTGGCTGAAGAATGCCGCGGTCGGTACAAGCGGCGCGGGCGAGCAGTTCGTGGAAGTCAATGGGCGCCGCTACGGCCACGTCATCGATCCGCGTTCGGGTGATCCCGCGGAGGGCGTGCTCGGCGCGAGCGTGGTCACGCGCGATGCGGCGACCGCGGACGCGCTGTCGACCGCGTTCCTGATCGGCGGGCCCGAGCTCGCGCGGCGATACTGCGCGGCGCACGACGGCGCGCTTGTCGTGCTGGTGCTCGATGAACCTGGTGAACCAACGGAAGTATTCGGCCGCTGCGGCGGCGCGACGCTGGAGATGCTGACATGAACCTCACTCCCGAACAGATGGCCGCCGGGCGGCGGAACTTTCTCAGGACGATTGCGGGGGTGCCCGCTGTCGCGGCGCTCGGCGCCGCGTCGATGGTCAAAGGGCCGGTAAGGGGCGGACGCCTGCGTGTCGGCTGGATCGGCGTCGGCGGACAGGGACGCGCGCTCCTCGGCCGCGCCGATCACGGCAACATCGAGGTCAGGGCGATGACCGACATCCGGCCCGATTCACTCGCCGCGGCCGACGAGATCCTGAAGAAGGCCGGGCAGCCGGCCGCGAAGCACTACGTGGAGTACAAGGACATGCTCCAGAACGAGGACATCGAGGCGATCATCACCGCCCCGCCGCTCTGGATGCACGCGCAGATCGTCACCGACTGCCTGAACGCCGGCAAGCACGTGCTGTGCGAGAAGATGATGGCGAAGACGCGCGACGGCTACCACGCGATGATGGACGCGGCGAGGAAGAACAACAAGCTCCTGGAAATCGGTTACCAGCGCAACTACAACCCGATCTATCAGTCCGCGTATCACGGCGTGATGAAGTCGGGCGCGCTCGGCGAGGTGTATCACATCCGTCTCGCGTGGATGCGCAACGGCAACTGGCGCCGCAACCAGACGCCGCCGTCGAAGGACTTCGACGCGTCGAAGTGGGGCTATCCCACGTGGGATCATCTCGCGAACTGGCGTCTCTACTGGCGTTACTCGGAGGGGCTGTTCGCCGAGCTCGGCAGCCACCAGGTGAACGCGGCTAACTGGTTCCTCGGCGCGAAGCCGGAACGCGTGCAGGCGATGGGCGGCGTGTATCGCTACAAGGACGGCCGCGAAGTTCCCGATCACGTCTTCGCGACGTTCCAGTATCCAGGCGGCATCACCGGCACGTTCTCGTCCATCGAATCGAACGCCTTCGACGAGCGCTACGAGGCGTTCTTCGGCACGAAAGGAACGCTGATCATCCGCAACGAGAACGACGCGATGCTGTTCGACGAGGGGAACGCGGCCGCGCGCCCGACCGGAGTCGAAGTGGCGCCAAAAGGTGCGGGCGCGGCGCTCGAAACATCGGAGACGAAGCCGCAGCAGGCCGGCGGCAACGCGACGCAGCGGACCCAGGCGTCGACCGCCGGAGCACAGGCGGTTTCTCCGAGCACCTACGAGATCAACGCGTTCGCGTCAGCCATCCGCGCCGACACCCCGCTCAACTGCGGCCCCGAGAAAGCCTCGCACTCGGCGAGCTGGACGATCGCCGCCAACGAGGCGATGAAGAGCGGGCAAATCGTCACGGTCGCGTGAGCGCGCCGTCGTATCCGCGCATCGCGTCGTTCAAGACGGCCGACGCGTTCCGCGCCCATCTACGCGCCTGCGGCGCGTCGATCGCGTTCGAGGACACGCTCGATGCGCCGGACGCCTCTCCGCTTGCGCGTCCGTTCGAACTCGACGGCATCCGCGCCGGCAATCGCTTCTGCATCCTTCCCATGGAGGGATGGGACGGCACGGCGGACGGAGAGCCGAGCGACCTGACCACTCGCCGGTGGGGACGATTCGGAATCAGCGGCGCGAAATTGATCTGGGGCGGAGAGGCCGTCGCCGTTCAACACGACGGCCGCGCGAATCCGAATCAGCTCGTGCTGACCTCGCGCACACAGCGCGCGATCGCCGGGCTGCGCGAGACGCTCGTCCGTGCGCACCGCGATCACTTCGGCGCCAACGCCGACGGCGATCTGTCCGTCGGCCTGCAGCTCACGCATTCGGGCCGCTACGCGCGCCCGTCGACGCAGTCCGTTCCCGAGCCGCAGGTGGCCTACGCGCATCCGCAGCTCGATCGCCGCTTCCCCGGCGGCGTGCGCCTGCTCACGGACGACGATCTCGATCGGCTGGTCGAGACGTTCGTGTCCGCAGCACGGCTCGCGCGCGACTCCGGCTACGCATTCGTGGACGTGAAGCACTGCCACGGCTATCTCGGACACGAGCTCCTGAGCGCTCGTTCGCGCGAGGGGCGTTACGGCGGATCGATTGAGAATCGCACGCGGTTTCTCCGCTCGATCGTGGACGGCATCCGCGCCAGCGTGCCGGATCTCGGGATCGTCGTTCGCCTTTCCGCGTTCGACATGGGGCCCTTCAGAAAGAGCGACGCGGGCGTGGGCGTCGCCGAGGAGGAGGGGCCGCTGTCGGCGTTCGGCCCGCTGGACAGCCGCAGCGAAGACATGGACGCGGCGCTGCAGGACGCGCGCGAACTGCTCGCGATCCTCGAGCGCATCGGCGTGCGCTGGGTCTGCGTGACCGCGGGCAGCCCGTATTACAACCCGCACATGCAGCGTCCGGCGCTCTTCCCGCCGAGCGACGGCTACCTGCCGCCTGAGGACCCGCTCGTCGGTGTGGCGCGCCAGATCGACGCGACGGCGCGTCTCAAGAAGGGATTCCCATCGATGGCCATCGTGGGCTCGGCGTACACCTATCTACAGGAGTGGCTGCCACACGTCGCGCAACACAACGTCCGTCACGGGATGACGGACTTCGTGGGCCTCGGACGGATGGTGCTGGCGTATCCCGAGCTCCCCGCCGACGTGCTGGCGGGACGGCCCATGCAGCGCAAGCAGGTCTGCCGCACGTTCAGCGACTGCACCACGGGGCCGCGGCTCGGACTCGTATCAGGCTGCTATCCACTCGACGATTTCTACAAGGCACATCCCCACGCCGTGCGCCTGAAAGAACTGAAGGGCGAGGTAAACGGTAAACAGTAGACGGTAATTGGCTGGGATAAACTTCTGGAGCCGACACAGTCAGAACTACGGCGAAGGAGCCCACGCGAGCGGAGTTGACAAAGCGCCTGCGGCCGCAAGCCCGCGGCGTCCGCCTTCGCGCTGTGCGCTTCGGCGAGACAGCCTTCGGCTGGAGCTGTCGGCGCGCAGCAGCCTGCCTCGCCGTAGCTCGGACGACAGCATGCAGAGCGGAGGCGGGAGGTGGGAAATGTGAAAGGGGCCCACCGAGCGAAGGAAAAAAGGTGGCGGCGCCGCAGCGAAACTGCGTCGGGAGGAGTGACGGTAGCGCAATTGCGCCCCGCGACGCCGCAACCACTCGTGCTCACGCGGTGCGCGCCCGGGAGGGCCGCCGCGTGACGAACTCTCAGCGGCTTAATCTATCCAGCTTGGCCACCGGTTGCAACAGGAACCTCAGAAGCTGAACCGCAGCGACGCCTGAATGATACGCGGGTTGCGGGCGGAATTCACCTTGCCGAAGTTCACGTTGGTCTGAACGCCCGCCGCATCGAATTTGGCGGCGCGGTCGACGTTCTTGAACTGCAGAGCGTTCAGCACGTTGTAGGCCTCGGCGCGGAACTGCACGTTGCGGCGTCCGAACGGGAAGTTCTTGAACAGCGCCAGGTTCCAGTTATTGATGCCCGGCAACTGAATCACGGCGCGTCCTTCGTTCCCGAAATCGCCTCGTCCGGACGGCCGTGCGAACACCGACGTGTCAAACCAGTGATCCGGCGTCCGCTCGCTGCGCGACAGCCGTGGATCCCCCGTCATGACGACGCGCGCCCCCTCGCTGCCGCCGGTGAAATCGAAGCTGTCGTTCGTCGACAGATCGATGTTCTCCCAGTCGCCGCTGACCCAGGCGTTCTCACCCGAGAGTTGCCAGTTGCCGAGCACGCCGCGCGCCAGTGCATTCTGCCAAGGCATGTTCTGGCCTCGCACCAGGTCATAGGTGTAGTTGACGGTCAGGTTGTGCCGCTGGTTGTGGCCGATTGGCCCGTAGTACCACTGCTGGAGCGGCCGGTTGAGCGCCACCGTCGCCGGGTCGTCATCGCCGATGCCGAACGCCCGCGCATAGGTGTAGGCGGCGCCGAACTGCAAGCCATGGATGTAGCGCCGGTTGGCCTGGATCTGGAGCGAGTTATAGTTCGCGGTCCCCCAGTTGCCGCGGATGTTGATCGCCTGGTAGCCGCGATACGGGCGCAGGAAATCGTCCGGCAACGCCTTGCCGGTGCGCGGATCGATGTTCTCGGGATGGAGATCGACGAATTTCGCGCCGTCGGGGATGTAGTTGATGTTCGTCTGCATCTCGAGATGGCGGTTCAGGGCGCCGACATAACTCACGTCGACCACGGTGCCCCACCCGATGTCCTGCTGGATGCCGCTGGAGAAGCGGTACGCGACCGGCGTGGCGGCGTCACGCTCCAGGCCGTTGACGGCAGTCGCGCGGGCCGACAGCCTCGCGCCAGGGACCATGAAGTTGTCGAGCGTGTTATAGAAGATCGTTGACTGGTTGAAGTACGGCGGACCCTGCAGGTTGCCCTGGGACCCGCCGCCGAGCACGGCGTTGTGGTACACGCCGGCGCTCGCGTGGAGCTTGGACCTGTTGTTTCCGCGCAAGTCGTAGGCCACGCCGGCACGCGGCTCGAGCTCCGGCGCGCGCTGATTGCGGAATCCGCGCGGGTAGTCCCGATCGTCGGCGGTCACCATGCCATTGCCCCGCACGCCCGTACCAGGCACGAACGTTCCGACGTACACCTGGTCGAGCGTCTGGCCCGTCACCTTGTCGATCGCGACCGGCTTCCCGCCGATGACCGCAGGGTAGTAGAGGCGCGGCGCCTTGCTCGGATCGTAGCGCTCGGGAACGAACGCGGCCGTGCGCTTGTTCGCCTGGAAGTACGGCGTGTACCACAGGAATCGCATCCCGTAGTCGACCGTCAGGCGCGAACCCGGCCGCCATGTGTCCTGCGCGAACCACTCCGCTTCCCACCGGCGATTGCGCGTCGAGCGGTAGTTGTCGACCTCGTCATACTGCTTGAACACGCCCAGTTCCAGGTTCGAGTACGCGTAGTTTGTATCGAGCGGATTGCTGGTGCTGCGCGTGAAGTCGAACTGTCCCATCCAGAGCCCGCCGCGCGCCTCGTTGTTGCGCATGTACTCGAGGTACGCACCGGTCTTGACGGCATGGTTGCCGCGCAGCCACGTCAGCGTGTCGGTCGCCGACGACAGCCAGTCGTGCGCCGTCTCGCCGAGCCGCTGATCGTAGGTGAATTGCGACTTGCTCACGCTGGCGCCGCTGTTATCGAGTCCAAACAGGAGGAGCGGCATCACGCCGAGTGGATTCAGCTCCGGATGGAACTGCCCGACGTTGAAGCCCATATTTTTCCTGAGAATGCGCTGCAGATCCGCGTCCGTAGCGGTGCCGAAGCCTTCGGTCTGCCGGCGGACGCCGCCGTACGCCTCGTTGACCAGACTCGCGCCGAAGATGTGATGATGGCCGGCGGTGACGAAGTTGTTGCCGAAGTCGTACTTCGCCGCGAGATAGCCGAATTTTTCAGGCCCCGCGGTAATCTCGGATCCCCTCTGCACGGAGATGAAGCTGTTGAACGCGACGTTGAAGTTGTCGTTGGCCGTGCGCCGCCAGTCGACTTTCATCACGTTGTTGAGACGCGGCTTCTCGGGCGTTTCCTGCCGGATGAAGTTGTACAAGCCGGCCGTCTCCGCACGGTCCGTGCGGTTAGGCAGCGGCATCAGCTTCATAATTGCGAGCGCGTTCGAGTTGATTCGGTCCTTCGGGATGACGTTGCCGGGGAAGGCCGCGCCGGTCAGGGGATCCTTGATGACGATCAACTTGCCCCCCGAGTCGAACGTCTGGGAGAAATCCCCCTGCCGCTCCAGCTCCGTCGGCATCATGTACTTGCGCACGCCGCCCGGCTGCCGCGCCTGCGGGTTCTCCATCGAATAGAAGAAGAACAGCTTCCTGTCGTTCGTGTCGTTGAAGAGACGAGGAATCTTCAGCGGGCCGCCGGCGCTCACGCCGTAGGTGTCGTAGTGGTAGATCGGCGTCGGGAGGTGGTTGCGCTTGTTGTCCCAGGTATTGGCGTTCCACTGGTTGCGGCGTGCGTAGTAGTAGCCGCTGCCGGCATACCGGTTGCCGCCGCTCTTGGTCACGACCTTGATGTTCGAGCCGCCGCTCCGGCCGTCTTCCGCCTTGTAGCTGCCGAGCATCACCTTCACCTCGGCGATCGCGTCCAGGTTCGTGGCGGACGCAAAGCGGTTCGTCCCGCTCAACTCGTTGCCGTTCAAGCCGTCGACGGTCACCTGGTTCCACGCCCGCCGCTGGCCGCCGACGTTCGGCACCTGCGAACCGAAGCTCTCCCCCATCGCCTCGATGTCGTCCTCGTAGCGGACGCCGGGCAGCAGTCGGAGCAGCGACATCACGTCGCGCCCCTTCGTCTGGATCTGGGAGATCTGTTTGTCGGTCAGCAGCCCCGTGTAGTCGCTGTTCTTCGTCTCGACATGCGTGCCGGTGGACTCGACCGTGATGACTTCGGTCAGGTTGCCGATTGGCAGCGTGATCTTTCCGAGGTCGAGCGCGCTGCTCGCGTTCAGCACGTTGTTGCGTTTTTCGAAGGAGCGAAAGCCCGCGAGCTCCGCCTTGAGCGAGTAAGTGCCGGGTGGCACCGAGCGGAACGCGAACTCGCCGCGGCCGTCAGAGACGGTCGTGCGCGCCGTTACCGTTCGTTCATCGGTCAGCGTCAGGGTCGCGCCCGGTATCGCGGCCCCCTGCGCGTCTACAACGGTGCCCGATATCGTCCCCGTGTCCTGCGCCCACGCGGGCGCGGTGAAGAAACCCAGGATCACCCCGATCGCCAACGCCGTCCGCCGCCAGCTGCCTCCCCGCACCATGGCTGCTCCTCCCTGAAAGTGTCCGTGAGGCCAGACTTTTAACTCCCTTTACCGATAAAGTCAATTAACTTTAGCGCTAAAGTTAATTCTCGGGAAAACTCGGCCGTACAGAGGCCGGCCCGGGCTGGGGGAAACCAACCCGGGCCGGAAGGACCGCTTACGATAAGCGATCGCGACCTAGACCATATGGAAAGACCGACCTCGGCTTTGCATCTCACGCGGGTTACGCTGACCGTGTGAGGGTTCAACGCAGAGCCGCATACAAAGGAGGTCGGTCGTGATGAAGTCTACTACCATCATTGCTTTCGATCAGCATG
>DASPXV010000120.1:0-27473 GCA_035637115.1 Vicinamibacterales bacterium | reverse complement strand
TACACCTCGCCCATGCCGCCGATTCCGAGAATCGACAGAATCTCGTAAGAGCCGAGTCGAAGGCCTACCGCGAGGGACATGCGCCTGCAGGTTAACACCGCCGTGCGATTCGCGGGGCGGCTCAGCAGCGGTTTCCGCAATATGGTGATATGGGGCGATGTTCCCGGTAATCGCGCTGTTCCTGCTGCAAGTCGTCGCGCAACCGGCAACGTTCGACGCCGAGTACGCGCGTCTGAAACAGGGCCGCACGTACGCGAAGGATGTATCGACGGGTGCGCTGCGCCGGCGCCATGGACGTTTCGAGTACTGGTTGGTCATCCCGCCGAACTACGACCCGACAAAGCGATACCAGGTCCGGTTCCAGCTGCACGGCGGCGTGATGCGCGAGGATTCGTCGCTGCGCGGCGACGGCAGCGTGCGGCTCGCCGGCGGCGAGCAGATCTACATCATGCCCTCGAGCTGGAACGAGGCGCCGTGGTGGAGCGACGCGCAGGCCGGCAGCCTCCGCGCGATCCTCGAGGACGTGAAGCGCGAGTACAACGTGGACGAGAACCGCGTCTTCGTGGCCGGCGTGTCGGACGGCGGCACGGGCGCGTACTACATCGCGATGCGCGACACGACGCCGTACGCGGGGTTTCTGCCGCTGAACGGCTACGTGCTCGTGCTGCGCAGCCCGGAGCTCGGGATCAGTGGCGGACTGTTCCTCAACAACCTGCGCAACAAGCCGTTCTTCGTCGTGAACGGCGGCAAGGACCCGCTGTATCCGAGCAGGATCGTCGAACCCTTGATCGCATTCATGACCGACGCGGGCGTGCCGATCACGTATCGTCCGCAGCCGCAGGCAGGCCACGATACGAGCTGGTGGCCCACTGTTCGCGACGAGTTCGAGACGTTTACGAGGACGCATCCGCGCGTGCCGCTGCCTGACAGGCTAACGTGGGAGGTCTCGAGCACACGGACGTGGAACCGCGCGCACTGGCTGACGGTCGACGCGCTCGGTGCGACGCCCGCGGATGCGCGCGACATGGACGACGTGAATCAGTCGGCCGGCGGGCGGATCTTCACGAACGGCAAGTCGGGACGCGTGGATCTCGTCAGGAGCGGCAACACAGTCACCGCCGCCACACGAGGCGTCAAGGAGTTCACGCTGCTGTTGTCGCCCGATCAGTTCGACTTCGACAAGCCGGTGAAAGTCATCGTCAACGGGCGCCTGGCATTCGAGGGGCGCGTGGAACGAAGCGTCGCGACGCTGATGAAATGGGCCGCGCGCGATAATGACAGGACGATGCTGTTCGGCGCTGAACTGAGAATCAAGCCCTAGGTCTTGAGCCGCTTCAGATCCTTCTGCGCCTGCTCGAACTTCGGGTCGAGTTTCGTCGCGGTCTGAAGCTCGGAGATCGCCTCGGGCTTCCGTCCTTCTTTTTCGAGCACCAGCGCGAGCCGCCAGTGTGCGACCGCGGGCCTCGTGGCATTCGGTTCCGGGTCCTGCGACAGGTACTTCCGCGCGTAGCGTTCCGCGCGCGGCAAGTCCTTGTTCGCAGCAAGCAGCGCCGTGGACGCGCGGAGGTAGGGCGACAGGTTGTCGGGAATCTTCTTTTCCGCCTCGGCGAGCAGCGCGTCGAGCTCCGCCCATCGTTCGGCTGTCGCATAGACCGCGGCGAGCACCGAATACGGTCCCGTGCGATCCGGATCCAGCTTCTTCGCGATGAGCGCTTCCTTCTCCGCCAGCTCCCACCGCGGCGCCGGGCCCGACGTATAGATGCTGGCCAGGTTGATCGGCGGTTCGTAACGTGAAGGATCGGCCTGCACCGCCTGCACCCAGACCTGCTCGATCTGCGCCGGCTGTGCCGGCGGATCCATGCGGTTCATCAGGCGCACCTTCGCTATGTAGCCGTCCACCTTGTTGATGGCCATGATCTGATCCGGCATGCCGTTCGCTTTTTGCTTGTCCCCGCCAACGAGACCAGGCGCACGGTAGTAGAACTCCATCAATCCGATCAGTGCGCCGGTGTGCTTCGCATCGAGCGCGAGCACGGCTTCCGCCTCGCGCTTGAACCGCTTCGCGAGCCCCATCTGCTTGAAGACGCTGGCGTTGGATGCGAGCTCACCGACCGACTGCGCGAGCTGCCACTGGTAGTCCGCGTTCTTGCCGTCGAGCGCGACCGCTTTCTCCGCCGGCGCCAGCGCGCCGTCAGCATCGCGATACGCGAGCCGCACCCGGGAGAGCAGCCACTGCGCTTCCGCGTCGTTGGCGTTCGCCGCGGCACGCGGCTCGATCAGCGCTTTCAGGCGCTTCCAGTGGCCATGCTCCGCCAGCTCCGCGGCGGGCGAGTCCGCCAGAATTGGCGAGGCAAACAGACAGAGGCAGGTCGCTGCGGCGAGCGCGGACACACGTCGAGTCATGAAATCACTCCCCGTGGCAGGCTGGATCGGTGCCTTAGACGGAGCGCCCCGGCCGCGAGTTGTCCTAAGAGTCTCGCAGCGCCACCATCGGGTCGACGCGGGTGGCCCGGCGTGCGGGGATATAGCAGGCCGCCATCGCCACGGCGAAGAGCACCGCGGCGACTTCCGCGAATACGGCCGGATCGTGGGGTGTGACGCCGAAGAGCAACGTCTGGAGGAAGCGCGCCAGTCCCATGGATGCGCCGAGCCCCAACACCACACCGAGGCCCGCCGTCCGCAATCCCTGTTTGAGCACGAGCGAGAGGATCGACGACTGGTCGGCGCCGAGCGCCTGACGGATGCCGAACTCCCGGACGCGCTGCGCAACGCCGAACGCGAGCACGCCGTAAATCCCGATTGCGGAAAGCACGAGCGCGACGGCGCCGAACACCGTCAGCAGCAGCATGTTCGTGCGCCGGTTCTGCAGCGACCGCGACACCCACTGCTCCATCGTCCTCACATCCGCAATCGGCTGTTCGGGATCGAGAGCGCGAACAGCGGCGCGCACCTGCGGAACGAGCGTCTGCGGATCGAGGCCGGTTTTCAGCACCAGCGCGTGGCCGGCGCGTGCCTGCGACTGCTGCATCAATGGATAGTAGAGCCGCTCCTTCGTCACGGGTTGGCCGAGGTCGATGCTGTGGATTGTTCCGACGACGCCGACAATGGTGAACTTCGGTGAGGTCGGACCGCCACGCTGAATCTGCTGGCCGAGCGCGTTCGTTCCGTTGAAGTATTTCTTCGCGAGGTACTCGTCCACGATGCAGACCGGCGGCGCCTCAATCGTGTCTCCGTCGTTGAAGGTACGTCCTGACAGCAGCGGGATGTTCATCGCCTTGAAGTAATCACCGCCAACGATTTCCTGGCGTCCGTGCGGGGCCGCTTCGCCAGGCGCAGCGATGCGCCCGACGATAGAGTACGAGCCGGAGCTCACCATCCCATTGAACGGCACGTTCGTCGTGGTCGCCGCCGAAGTAACGCCGGGGATCGCGCGCGTCCGTTCGAGCAGCCGGGCCCAGAACGCGCGGTAGGCGGCGGCATCTGGATATCGCGCAACAGGCAGGGCTATTTGCGCGGTGAGCACGTTTTCGGTGCTGAATCCCGGATTCACGTTCTGCAGCTTCGCGAAACTCTTGATCAGCAGTCCAGCGCCGATCAGTAGCATGACCGCAAACATGGTTTCCGCGACGACCAGGACGGTGCGAACCGCCCCCGTGCTCTTGCTCGCCGTACCGCTGCGACTGTCATCCTTCAGGAACGCGGCCGCGTTGCCGCGGGTAATCGCGAGCGCGGGAATGATCCCGAACACGAGTCCCGTGAGTACCGCGAGTACGAACGTGAATGCGAGCACGATTGGATCGAGCGAGGTGCCAATCATCCCGGGGAGTTGCGCGTCGCCCATTGCAACCAGCGCGCGGAGACCGATACGTCCGACTGCAACGCCGCTGATCGCGCCGGCGGCGGAGATCACCAGACCCTCCGTGAGCATCTGGCGGACGATGCGCCACTGACCCGCCCCGAGGGTGGATCGAATGGCGAGCTCGCGATTGCGGCCGGTGGCGCGCATGAGGAGCAGATTCGCGACGTTCACGCAGGCGATGAGCAGCACGAGCAGCACGCCTCCCTGCAGGACGTACAGCGGCGTGCGGACGTCGCCGACGAGCTGATCGCGCATCGACACCGCGAAGCCGCCGAACTGGCTCGTCTTCATGAACTGCGCGCGCACGGGAAGCCGTTCGCTGACGTGCTGCGTGATCACTTTCATCTGCTCGTTCAGTTGCGCGATCGACGATCCTTTGCGGAGCCGCGCGATCATCTGGCTGAATTCATTGCCGCGCGCGTTGTCGGACATCTGCGCCGGCGTGAACGCGAATGGCAACAGGAGCGCGATGTCGCGGTTCGGCAGATCGACGTCCGCCGGCAGGACGCCGACGACGCGGTGCGCGACGCCGTTGACGCGGATATCGCGCCCGACGATCGATGCATCCGCGCCGTAATGCGAGGACCACAATCCGTACGTCAGGACGGCGAACTTGTCCGCGTCGGCCCTGGCTTCATCGTCCGTGAAGCCGCGGCCGAGGAACGGCTGCCGCTGGAGTGTCGAGAAGAACGACGGCGTTACGGCGAGCGCGCGCAGCTGCTCGGGATTGCCTCCCTCGTTCAGATTCGCCGTCCGCCCGGTGAAGAGCGTCGCATCTTCAATCGCGGGCGCCTGCGTCTTGCGGTCGATGTAATCGGGGATCGAGACGCTGGCCTGATCCAGATTGATGCCCTTGTAACTGTTCCAGACGAAGACCAGGCGGTCCGCGTCCGGGTACGGGAGCGGGCGAAGCAGTGTTTGATAAAGGAGGCTGAAGATTGCGGTGTTCGCGCCGATGCCCAGCGTGAGCGTCAGGACCGCGACGAGGCTGAAAACGGGCTGTTTGAGGAGGGTCCGAAGAGCGTAGCGCAGGTCCTGCATGAGGCCTTAGACGGCCCTTGACCTGTATTGGTTGCGGGGCGCCGGACCAATCGTCCAACGCCCCGTGCACCTTCAGCGTAAACGTGTTACCAGCGCGGTTCGCGACGGCCGCCTTTGCCGCCACCACCACCGCCGTAGCCGCCACCGCCGCCGCGATTGCCGCCCCCGCCGCCGTATCCCCCGCCGCCGAACCCGCCCGAGCGCTCCGGACGCGGACGTGCCTCGTTGACCGTCAGGTTGCGTCCGCCGAAATCAGCGTTGTGCAGCTTATCGATCGCCTTCTGGGCATCCTCGTCGGTGGTCATCTCGACGAAGGCGAATCCGCGCGCGCGCCCGGTGGCCATGTCGCGCATCACCTTGACCGAGTCCACCGCGCCGGCCGTCGCGAAGAGCTCCTGCAGCTCTGCTTCGCCCGCCGAAAACGGGAGATTGCCGACGTACAGTTTCCGACCCATGACTACTACTCCTGTCCCGCGAAACGCGACCATGGACCGGATCGTCAGCGTCCGGTCGTTGACCCTATGGATTGATTGCTGGGCGGAAGGCTCGGAGCTCTAACAAGGAGGCGGGCAGTCGTCCAACTCTGACAGAGTCAAGCCTAGCACACCAGAACAGGCGACAGGCACGATCTTCGCTCAGTGTTTCTGCCGGTTTTCCCCAGCGTCGAGTCATCAATGATTTGCGCCGCCGCGCCCGACAGTTTGGAGCGTGTCGTTACCAAACTGAAGCCGCGCACGTGTGCGCACAGGAGTGTGCCATGGGGATCCGATCGGCGGCGCGGCGATTCACTTTTGTTCTGTCGGTGCTCCTGCTGCTCGTCGCGGCCGACGCGCACGCGGGCGTCACGTCGTGGATGATGACAGGAGATCCTGGTGATTACATCACCGGCGGTCGAACGTACTACTACACCACCGCCGACGGTCCATTCACGGCGAGGCTCAATTATCACAACGGCGTGTCGCTCTCGTTTCACACGCCGTCGTACAGCCACTGGTGGTACATCGATTTTTCTGCACCTGGCCAGCAGCGACTGGCGGTCGGTCTCTACAACGGCGCCCTGCGTTTCCCCTTCGAGGGCACGCAAGCTGGCCTCTCGCTGTACGGTGACGGACGCGGGTGCAACACGCTGACCGGTACCTTCGAAGTGAAGGAGGTCGTCTACGGTTCCGGCAGCGACGTGCTGTCGTTTCGCGCGTCGTTCGAGCAGCACTGCGAAGGATGGACGGTCGCCGCAAGAGGTGAAGTCCGCTACAACGCGACGATCCCGATCGAGATCGCGGCGCCGCCAGCCGTGTCGTCCTACGAGCAGCAGCCGATCGCGTTCCCGGTGATTGCGACCGACGTCCTCGCACGCCACGTGAGCCTCAGCGCGACAGGCCTGCCCGCCGGTGCGAGCTTCTACGACAACGGCGACAACACCGGGACGTTCGCGTGGCTACCGGCCATAGGACAAGCCGGCACGTATACCGTTTCATTCCGCGGCGACAACGGCGCGGGCAACGTCGAGACCGTATTCAGCACGATCACCGTCATTGCCAGGCCGCCGGCGAACGACTACATCAGTTCGCCATTCGTCGTCACCGACGTGCCATCCACGTTTACGCAGACCACGACGCTTGCCACCAGCTCGTACGACGATCCGTTCTGTGCGGGCTCGGGACACACCGTCTGGTACTCGTTCACGCCGCACGTCGACATGCGGGTGGAATTCAACACGTTCGGATCTGACTACGATACGACGCTGGCGGTGTACACGGGCAGGCCTGGCTCGCTCGCGACACTCGCGTGCAACGACAACTCCGCGGGCACCTCGCAATCGCGGGTCCGATTCAACGCGGTCACCGGTGAGACGTACTGGATCATGGCCGGCGCCTACTACAACTTGCCCGCAGGCCACCTCGTGCTGACCGCCCTCGAGCCGCCGCCACCACTCAGTATCGGCCTCACTATCGCCGGATTTGGCGAAGTCGATCCGACGACCGGCGAAACGACGCTCGTCGGCAGCATCAGCTGCTCGCGCCCTGTCCTCGTGACGATTTCGGGCGAGCTGAAACAGGATCACGCGCAGACGTCGCTGACGGGGCGCTTCGCGCTGGTCGCGTCCTGTGACGCGACGACCGACTGGACCGCGACCGTGGTCGTGCCGGTCTCGCTCTTTGAAGGACGTGCGGCGGACTTGTTCGTCGGCGGGAAGGCGACCGTGACCGCGTCGGCATTCGCAACCGACCAGGATGCGGGCGAGACGGCTCAGAGCAACGCCGCCACGACGATCGTACTGCGCGGAGGCCGCTAATTCTGGTGGACGGGGATGACGTTCCGGCCGCAGCCGGTCGCGGATATACTCCCCGTCCTACTCGCTCCTGAGCGTCTGATGGCGCCGACCATGCGCTCGTAGCGAAGCCCGAAGCCCACCCGGCGAGCGCGTCCGCGCCGCGCGATATACTCGCCCGCGCATGCAAACACTTCTCGCCGAAGCCATCGGAACGATGATTCTCGTCCTCCTCGGGGACGGGGTCGTCGCCAACGTCGTCCTCGAACGTACCAAGGGGCAGAATTCCGGCTGGATTGTGATCACGACCGGATGGGGGATCGCCGTCGCCATCGCCGTGTACGCGGTCGGCCGGATCAGCGGCGCGCACCTCAATCCCGCCGTCACGATCGCGCTCGCCACGATCGGAAGCTTTCCCTGGACGCAAGTGCCTGGATACATCGGCGCGCAGATGCTGGGCGCGATTCTGGGCGGCGTGCTCGTGTGGTTGATGTACCTGCCCCACTGGCGCGTGACGCCCGACGGTCCGAGCAAGCTCGCCGTGTTCTGCACCGGGCCCGCAATCCGCACGACGGGCGCGAATCTCATCGGCGAAATAATCGGCACCGCAGTGCTGGTCTTCGGCATCCTCGCCATCGCGGCGAACGCGCAGACGCTCTCGAAACCGGGTGACGTGGATCTGTCGTTCGTCTTCAGCCGCGGCCTCCAGCCGCTGCTGGTCGGTGTTCTCGTCTTCGGTATCGGCCTCTCGCTCGGCGGTCCGACCGGCTACGCGATCAATCCCGCGCGCGACCTCGGGCCGCGCATCGCGCATGCGATCCTTCCGATTCCGGCGAAGGGATCGGCCGATTGGGAATACGCGTGGATTCCGGTAGTCGCGCCGATTATCGGCGGCATCGCCGGCGCCGGTCTCTATTCGCTGGTCGGGTTCTGACGTGGCGACCGCCCGTTACGTCGGCGCGCTCGACCAGGGGACGACGAGCACGCGCTTCATGGTCTTCGACCGCGGCGGCAACGAGATCTCGCGCCATCAGCTCGAGCACGAGCAGATTCTTCCGCAGCCCGGGTGGGTCGAGCACGACCCTGTCGAGATCGCCGCGCGCAGCGACGAAGTCATCGCGCGCGCGATGCGCAACGCGAACATCACCGCCGCGGACCTCGCCGCGATCGGCGTCACCAACCAGCGCGAGACGACGATCGTCTGGAATCCCACGACAGGGCATCCCTGGTACAACGCCATCGTCTGGCAGGACACGCGGACGGATCGGATCATCAACGCGATCAGCGAGCGCGACGCGCAGCTGATTCGATCGCGGACAGGTCTTCCGCCTGCGACGTATTTCTCCGGCGCGAAGATCCAGTGGATTCTCGATAACGTCGTCGGCGTGCGCGAAGCCGCATCGCGCGGTGAAGCGATCTTCGGCAACGTGGACACGTGGGTCATCTGGAATCTGACCGGCGGCCGCGACGGCGGCGTTCACGCGACCGACGTCACGAACGCCAGCCGGACGATGCTGATGAACCTGCAGACGTGCGACTGGGACGACGATCTCCTGCGCATCTTCGACATCCCGCGCGCCATGCTGCCGGCGATCAACGCCTCGGCGGATCGACGCGGCTTCGGTGTGACCCGTTCGAGCGGTCCCGTCGCCGGTGAAGTCCGCGTCGCTGGCGATCTCGGCGATCAGCAGGCGGCCACGGTCGGACAGGTCTGTATCCGGCCCGGCGAAGCGAAGAACACGTACGGCACGGGCAACTTCATGCTGCTCAACACGGGACGCGACATCGTCCCCTCGAAGGCCGGCCTGCTGACGACCGTGTGCTACCGCATGGGGGGCGAGACGATCTTCGCGCTGGAAGGATCGATCGCGGTCACGGGGTCCGCGGTGCAGTGGCTGCGCGATCAGCTTGGGATCATCGCGTCCGCGTCGGAGATCGAGGCGCTCGCGAACAGCGTCCCGGACAATGGCGGCATCTATTTCGTGCCGGCGTTCTCCGGCCTGTTCGCGCCCTACTGGCGGTCGGACGCGCGCGGCGCGATCGTCGGCCTGTCGCGCTTCAACACCAAGGCGCACCTCGCGCGTGCCACGCTCGAAGCGATCTGTTTCCAGACGCGCGCCGTGCTCGATGCAATGGTCCAGGACTCGGGCGTCCGCCTCGAGGTGTTGAAGGTGGACGGCGGCGGCACAGTGAACGACACGCTGATGCAGCTCCAGGCCGACGTCCTCGGCGTTCCGGTCGTCCGTCCGGTCGTGGCGGAGACGACGGCGTTGGGCGCGGCGTATGCGGCGGGACTCGCGGTGGGCTTCTGGAGAGATCTGGATGACCTGCGCGAGAACTGGCGGATGGATCGCCGATGGGAGCCGCGATGGAATCCGGACCAGCGCGACACCGCGTATGCCGGCTGGCAGAAGGCCGTGCTGCGCACGCTCGACTGGATCTGACGCCACCGTGGGACGCGCGTCTCAGCGGCGCAAAGAACGCGGCATCGCAGCCGCCGCGAGACCGCGCGCGCCAACACGGAACTGGATCTTTGCCGCGATGCTGGGGGGAGTTGTGCTCGCGGGACTCGCGGCATTCCTCGTGGCGACGCGAAGCCCGCGTCAATGGAAGGACGGGTCGCCGGCTTGGTCGCCGGATAGCCAGCGCCTGGCGTTCTACTCCGACCGCGACGGCAACGCCGAGATCTACGTGATGAACGCCGATGGCACCGGCGTGAGGCGCCTCACCCACACGAAGGCGGACGAAGGTTATCCCTCCTGGTCGCCCGATGGTCGAACGATCACGTTCGATTCCGATCGCGACGGCAACTTCGAGATCTATGCGATGGATGCCGACGGCGCGAACGCGCGCCGACTGACGAACCATCCCGCGCGTGACGTGTCCGCGTCGTGGTCGCCCGACGGCGCGACGATCGTGTTCATGTCCGATCGGGACGGCGGCTTCGACGCGTACGAGATGTCCGCGTCAGCGGGAGCCGAGGCCTCGCGTGTCACGCGAACCGGAAGCGCATGGTTCCCTGTCTTCTCGCCCAACGGCTCCACGCTCGCGTTTCACGTCGGCCGCGACGTGCACACGATGCCAGCGCGCGGCGGCGAGCTGCGCCGCCTGACCACCGATCCCGCCAACGGCATGTACCCGTCCTGGTCGCCGGATGGTAAGCGCATCGCGTTCATGAGCTGGCGCAACGGGCGCACCGAACTGTTCACGATGAACGCGGACGGCGGCGATCAGAGAAAGCTGATAGACGTGGACCGCGGCGACGCGATCGATCCGCGATGGTCGCCGGACGGCACTCGCATCGCCTTCGTCCACATGCCGGAGGGCATGAACGGCCACGCGGCGCGCATCTGCACGGTTGGTGCAGACGGCGCCGGCCTGCGGTGCCTTCGCTGAAAACGGGGACTGTCCCCGTTTTCAATTTTTGCAAACGGGGACAGTCCCCGTTTCGGGTTTTGGAAAATGGGGACTGTCCCCGTTTTACGGTTTTGGTAAAAGGGGACAGGTCCTACTTGAGCGACGCCGGCCAGTTCACGACCAGCGTGATCGGCGTGGTGGACGTGCGCGGATCCCACGTGTTCACGAGGAAACGCTTGCCGTCCGGCGTCACGGCATAGGTCGACCGGGTGGCAAGCCCGGCGGCCGGAGTGCGCACGTCGAACAGCGGGCGAACCGGGCCCATGTCGAACTCTCCGCCGCTCGCGGACACGTCAACGGCCATCAGCTTGTCCTCAGTCGAGAAATAGAGTTCCTTGCCGTCGGCACGCCACTTCGGATTGTCGCCACCCTCGGTCGATACCTGCCATTTGCCGGCGTTGGCGGGGAACGACGTGACGTATACCTGTCGCCGCGTGGTGTCGTCCGCGACGTAGGCGAGCCACTTCCCATCGGGAGAGACTTCGGCAGGCACCTGGTTGCTGTTGCCGGGCATGAACGGGCGCGGCTTGCGCTCCCCGGTCAGCGGCAGCAGCCACACTTCGCCGGCCGCCGCTGCGCGCGGCACGCGGTAGAGGAGCGTCCGGCCATCGGGTGTGAACCCGAGCGGTATCTTGTCCGTGTCATCCTTCAACAGGAGTTCCTCGACGCCGCCCGCCGCGGGCTGCCGATACAGGTCGTTGCTTCCGCCTCGCCTCGCTGCGTACACCACGAAGCGGCCATCGGGGCTCCACGCAGCTGCCTGGGCGCCTCCTTCACCAAAGGTGAAGCGCCTCGAAAGATTTCGCGCGAGGTCGAACAGCCAGATGTCGCTCTGGGCGCCGGCTGTCACCGTGACCGACGCCCATCGGCCGTCCGGTGAGAGCTGGAGATCGCGGTAGCCTTTCAGGTCGCCGAGCGTACCCTGCGGCTTGCCGTTTCGGCCGAACCAGGTGAGCTGCGTGCCATTCGCGCTTCCCGTCTGATAGATCAGCACACCCGACCGCGAGACGGAAAACGCCCCGGTGCCCGTCGACAGATTCATCTGCAGTCCTTCGGCAATCGGCACCGCCGTACCAGACAGCGTCAACGTCTGCGGATCGAACGGCTGCGCCATCAGCGTGTTGTCGCGAAGGAAGAGCAGATGGCGATCCGCATATGCGGCGTTGGATGGCACGTCGAGCAGCCGCTTGGCGTCCGGCGAATCGAGCGACGCGACGAAGATGCCGGCGCGCCGTACACCCGCGGTGCTGCCGGCGGTGTAAAGGAAATGGCGTCCATCCGGCAGGAAGAAGGGGGCGATGTGGACGCGCTCGCCTTCGCTGACGCGCGTGACAACCACCGGCGTGCCTCCGGCGGCGGGCACGCGCGCGATTGGACCTCTGACCATGGTGAAGAGGATGACGTCGTCGGGACCCCAGGTACCAGGCGGCGCTGTGGACGCGTCGCAGATCGTGGTCACCGCGCCGCCCGACGCGTCCACCCTCTTCAGCTTCCCTTCTGCGAAGAACGCAATCGACCGGCTGTCCGGCGACCAGAACGGGGAAGACGCGTAGGTGGTCCCCGCCAGCGGTTGTGCGTTCAAGCCATCGAGTGGAAGGGTCCACAGAACGGTGCGCCCTGCTTCATCCGGGGCGACGAACGCCAGGCGCCGGCCATCGGGCGAGACGTTGAGCCTCAGCGCGGCGGGGCCGCTGAGAGGCGACGGCGGGATGATCAGGGACTTGTAGACGCGTGTGTCGGGCGCGGGGTGCGTCAGAGACGTGTACGCGAGGGTGCCGATCGCCGCGATCGTGGCCGCCGCTGCGATCGCCCATGGCAAGATCCGCCTGCGTCGCGGGACGGCGACGCCGGAGGCGGCGAAGACCGGCGGAGCATCGACGAGCGACGCGTCTTTCAGTTCCAGCCGTGCCGCGCCGATGTCAGGCAGGCGTTCGCGACGATCTTTTTCCAGGCAGCGGCGCAGCAGTTTTCTGATTGGCGCGGGTGTATCCGCAGGCAGCGCGGACCAATCCGGATCCGCGCGCACGATCGCGGCGAGGGTGTCCGTAATGTCTTCGCCCGCGAACGGACGCTTCCCCGTCAGCATCTCGTAGAGCACGCAGCCGAACGCCCAGATGTCGGCGCGCTTGTCAACCGGCTTCCCTTTTGCCTGCTCCGGCGCCATGTAGGCCGCGGTGCCGAGAATCACGCCGAGCTGTGACATCTGAAACGGACTGGTGATCGTCGGCGAGTTCTCCAGGTTCACCTCGCGCGCGGCGGGATCGACCGGCGCAAGCGCCTTCGCGAGTCCGAAGTCGAGGACCTTGACCTGGCCATCGTCACGGAGCTTGATGTTCGCTGGTTTCAGATCGCGATGGATGATCCCCTGCTCGTGCGCTGCCTCGAGGGCTTCGGCAATCTGCAGCGCGATCGGCAGGGCCTCATCGATTGGAATCGCGCCGGTGCGCGCGATGCGCTCCGACAGATCCTCGCCGTCGACGAACTCGAGCACCAGCGCGTGACTGCCGCTCTCCGCCGGCAGGTCCACCACGCCGTAGACCTGTGCGACGTGAGGATGATTCAGTGCGGCGAGCGTGCGCGCTTCCCGCTCGAAGCGCGCCAGACGTTCCGGATCGCGCGCGAACAATGACGGCAGGATCTTGATCGCCACGTCGCGCTGCAGCTTCGCATCGCGCGCGCGATACACTTCTCCCATGCCGCCTTTGCCGATGGCGGCGATGATTTCGTATGGACCGATGCGAGTGCCTGGCGACAACGTCATCCGCGCCCTACTTGATCCGCTGCCGGATCTCGTCGGCCCAGTTGAGGATGATCTCGAGCCGCGTCACGGGCGCGCGCTCACGCTTGATCGCGATGAACCGTCCATCGGGACCGATGCCGAACACGTGCGTGCTCTGGAGATCGAGCACCCCGTGCGGGCTGCCGAACCGCACCGGTTCGGCGACCTCGATATCTGCGGCCATCAACTTCGTGCCGGCCGTGTAATAGAGCGTACGCCCGTCGCGCGACCAGAACGGATCGAGTCCGCCCTCACGCGACACCGGCACCGGCGTCAGGCCGCGGCCGTCGGAGAAGTTCATCATCCACACGTCGGTGCGCCCGAGCTGGTCGAACTCGAACGCGATGTCGCGGCCCATCAGCGAGAATGTGGCGCGCCGCTCCGTGAAGCGCGAGTTGGCCAGCCAGTTGACCAGATGGCTGCTCGCGTTGAGGTCGATGACACCGATGTCCGACAGGGTTCTGTCGGCGCTCACCGCCAGCCATCGTCCGTCGGGCAACACCGACCAGGCCTGCAGATTGGGCGCGCCCTTTTCAAACTGCAGCATCTCTTCCTTGCCGCCGCAAAGCGGGACGCAATACATCCCCCAGACGCCGCGCCACGCCGCAAACAGCACGCGTGCGTCGGGCAGGATCACGGCGTTGTACTCCTCACCCCGGTATATTCGTCAGCCGGCTGCGGCTTCGCGCCGCCGTGTCGTAGGTCCATAAATCCAGATCGCGGCTGTTGGCGACGCTCTGATATACGACGTACCGCCCATCCGGCGACAGCCGTGTCTGCTCGGCATCGAAATGCCGATCCTCAATCAGCGTTTCGGCCTTGCCGCTCCGATCGATCGACTGCAGCGCCGGCAGTACCGCCTCCGCGGCCTGCGGCGCGTACACGAGCGCGCCGGACGGCGAGAGGTCGAACATCGGCGTGCCGTAGCGTAAATCGGTTGCGACTCCCTGCAGGAGGCTGACAGGCCTCGCGCCGATCGCGCCGACGATCTCGTAGGGTCCGATGCGGGTTCCTGCGCTGAGTGCCATGTCAGCGGCCCGCGGTCATCAACCGCTTCAATTCGCTGGTCCAATTGATGATGAGGCGAATGGACGAAGGCGCGGCGCTTTCGTCGGCGAGACGGACCATCAGGAATCGGCCGTTCGGATCGACATCGAAGCTGACGCCCGATTCGGAACGCAGATTGTACAGGCCGTCGAACAGGACCTGGGCGGGGCCGAACTGGAACGTCGCGCCCAGCTCGACGCGAACCATCATCATCTGGGTGTCGGCGCGGAAATAGAGCTCCCGGCCATCGGCCGACCAGTGTGGCTCCTCGCCGCCCCCTGTCGAGACCTGCCAGCGGCCGCCCTTGCCGGAGGCCTCGCGGACGTAGATCTGAAACACCGAGGTTTCGTCCGACTGGTAGGCGACCCAGCGGCCGTCCGGCGAGAGCGCCGCGCTGTATTCGTCGAACGCGGTGGCGGTGATCGGAACGAACTTCGCGTCCTTGTCGAAGGCGAGTTTCGCAATGTCGGTCTTGCGGACGTTGGTGTTGTAATCGAGCAGCGCTTCGCGTTGATCGGGAGACACATCACGGAGGAACAGTCCGTTCGGCACGGTCGCCATGGGTTCCTCCTCGCCGCTGCCGTCGGCCGTCTTGCGCACGATCTGATTGAAACTGCCGTTGGCGGCGAGCGCGACGTAATAGACGTTCTTACCGTCACGCGACCACACGGGTGTCCGGTGCGAGCCGCCGAAGGTGAGTCGCGTAAACGTCTTGCGCGCGAAGTCGTAGACCCACACGTCGCCGCCGCCGCTCGCGACGACGATCACCGCGGCACGGCGGCCGTCGGGCGACAACTTCAGATCGAAGAACATGGACGGCGGCAGATCCACGCGTTCGGTCCGGCCGGCGCGATCCACCCACATCAGCCGGTGCAACGTGCCGTCGCCCTGCGTGGCGACATAGGCAAAGGTTCCGGCGGCCGAGCAGGCAAAATCCGTGGAGCCGGTCGTGGCGTCGCCGGCGATGCCCTGCATTATCGCGACCGGCGTCCCGCTGATCTCCACCTTGCCGGCGTCGAAAGCGACCGCATAGAGGGCGCCGGCCCGCGCGAACAACAGCGTCCCCGGTGCGAGATAGCGCGCCATGGCGGCGCCCCTCATCACCACCCGCCGTTCACCGGTCTTCGGGAGCTGCGCTTCGATGCTCGCCCCGTCGTAGTTGTCGGGACTCGTGAGGCTGCCAACGGTGAAGATCACCGCGCCGTTCGGCAGCATCTGCGGCCACCTGTGCGTGCGCTCCACCTTCTCCGACGCCTTCGTCACCTGGCGCGGCTCGCCGCCATGCGACGGCGAAATCTGGAACACGCCCCCGGTGGACTGCGGCGAAAACGTAATGACATCGTCCGCGTCCCAGCTCAGACCGCGCGGATCGTTGACGTCCGCCAGCGCTTCCACCGGGCCGCCTTCCACGGGGACCTTATTGAGCTTGTTATTCGCATAAAACGCCAGCCAGCGCCCGTCCGGCGAGAACACGGGCTCGGAAGCACCCTCAGTGCCGGGCACGACATGCGCATCGAATTCCGTCCGCTTGCGCAGAAACACATGCGTCGTCCCACCCGAGGTGCCGATGAACGCCAGCAGAGTGCCGTCCGGCGACAGGGCAATCGCGGGGCGGCCCACCAGATTGAGCGAGGTCTTGGCCGGCGGATCAACTGAATAGCGCAGGACCTCGGGCGCCGGCACGCGCGTCAGCTTCCACGCCAGGAGCCCGACGAGAGTGATCGAAACGGCGACGATCGTCCACGGAAGAAACGTGAGCACGGCGGTCCACCACGAAAATACGGGACGGCCGCTGCCCAGGGGCTGCCGATCCGCGCCGGGAGTCATCGCTTCTTCGAGTTGATACGAGGCTTCGCCCGCATCCGCGAGGCGGCGCCGCGCATCGCGCGCCAGACACCGCTCGAGCAGCCGCCGGACACCGGGTGGCGTCTGCGGCGGCAGCGCCGTCCAGTCGGGATCGCGCGTCACGACGGCGGCGAGCACGTCGGTGATCGTGTCACCGTCGAACGCAGCGTGGCCCGTGAGCATTTCGTAAATCACGACGCCGAGCGCCCACAGGTCGGCCCGGCGATCGACGGACTTGCCGCGTGCCTGCTCCGGTGACATGTAGGCGGCGGTCCCGATGATGATCCCCGCGTGCGTCATCATCGCGGGGCTCGTGAATGTCGGCGACGTCGCCATCGAACCGGGCGCGCTGTCTGGTGTGCTCAGCTTCGCCAGCCCGAAGTCGAGGACCTTGACGGTGCCGTCCGGACGCACCTTGATGTTCGCGGGCTTCAGATCGCGGTGGACGATGCCGCGTTCGTGCGCGGCCTCGAGCGCATCGGCGATCTGGCGCGCGATGGGGAGTGCCTCGTCGAGCGGAACCGCGCCGCGCGCGATGCGCTGCGCGAGGTCCTCTCCCTCGACGAATTCCATCACGAGTGCATTCCCCTCGATACCATGAATCTGCGCGATGTTGGGGTGATTGAGCGCCGCGAGCGTCTGCGCCTCGCGGTCGAACCGCGCGAGTCGATCGGGATCGGCCGCGAACAGATCCGGGAGGATCTTGATCGCCACGTCGCGCTGGAGCTTCGGATCGCGGGCGCGATAGACCTCGCCCATTCCCCCGGCGCCGACAGCCGCGGTGATTTCGTACGGTCCGATACGGAACCCGGGGGAGAGAGCCATTCAGGAGTGCGGATTATATGCTGAAGCTGCAGCGATGCCCCTGCTCATCATCCCGGTTCTGATCGTGCTCGCGGTGATCGCGCTGATCCCGATCTCGCTCGTGCAGCGCTATCGACTCGGCACGTCGCGACAGCGCGCGCGGGGGTGGCTGGCGACGGTAAACATCTTCGGCCTGGGCATCTCCGGCATTCTGTTTCTCACGGGCGCGGCATTCACGAATCTGTGGGTGCCTGACGCGCTGCGCTATACGGCGGGCGGCCTCGCTGCTGGCGGGGCGCTCGGCTTCATCGGTTTATGGATCGCACGGTGGGAGCCCTCGCCCGCGGGCCTGTACTACACCCCGAACCGCTGGCTCGTCCTCGCGATCACGGTTGTCGTCACGGCTCGCGTGATGTACGGACTCTGGCGCGCGTGGCACTCGTGGCGCGCTGGTCTCGAGGGCGGATCCTGGGTAGTCACCGCCGGTGTCGCCGGATCGATGGCGGCGGGTGCGGTCGTGCTCGGCTATTACCTGGTGTTCTGGCTCGGCGTCCGCCGGCGATTCCGACGCCACCAGCGGCGTTCGTTGAGGCGCATGTGACCTGCGATCACGCGTCGACGGTCGCGACGCTCACGCTTGCAGTCCGCGACCAACGAATGGCAATATGCCGGAGCTTATGACGACGATAACCGCTTCCCGATCCACCACGCGCCCGGCGCCGGGCGCGTACGACCGCGCGTTTTACAGTTCGATGGCCATCCTGATGGCACTCATCGTCATGGCAGGCTTCGCACCGACGTACTACCTGCGAGGCTACTTCGGGGCGCCGAAGACATTCTCGGGCGCGACGTCACTCACGCCGCTGATGCAGCTGCATGGCGCGCTTTTCACCGGCTGGTTGATCCTGTTCATCGTGCAGACGTCGCTCGTAGCGGCGCGTCGCGTTGCGGTGCACCGGCGGCTCGGTCTTGGCGGAGTCGCGCTGGCCGCCGTGATGATCGTCGTCGGTTTGCGCACGGCGATTGCCGGCGCCGCCCGCGGCGGGGCGCCCGCCGGGATCGATCCGCTGGCGTTCCTGGCGATCCCCGTGTTCGACATGATCATGTTCGCCGGCTTCGTCACGGCCGCGGTGCTTCGGCGGCGCGACAAGGAGGCGCACAAACGCTTGATGCTGCTCGCCTACGTCAGCATCATCACCGCGGGCGTCGCGCGCCTGCCGGGTGTGTTGCCGTACGGACCGCCGGTGTTCTTCGGGCTGTCGTTTCTCTTCGTGCTGGCCGGCGTCTGTTACGACCTGCTGACGCGCGGCCGCGTGCATCGCGTGTATATCTGGGGTGGTGCGCTGCTCGCTCTATCGGTGCCGCTGCGCCTGGCCATCTCTGGCACGACCGCGTGGCATGCCATCGCGGCGTTCCTCGTGCACTAGATCTTCGTCGTCCCGACGACTTTCTCGATAAGGCGGAGGAACGCCTCGATCGTCTGCAGCAGGTACGGCTCTGGCGTGTCCTCTTCCTTGCAGTGAGACAGACCGTTCGCCGAGTACGCGAACATCATGACGACGGGCATGTGCGGCACCATCTCCGCCGCGTCGTGCAGCGGTCCCGATGGAAGTCGCGGCGCATCGCCAGTCGCCTCGCGCACGGCTTCCGCGCACAGCGCGATCAACGCGGGATCGAACGGACGTGGCTCGATGCGCCACAGCGTCCGCCACTCGACCGTCACGTTGTTGTCGCGCGCGGCGTTCTCTGATGCCGACTTCGCATCTGCCAGCATTCGCGCGAGCACACCGGCGTCGAGCGCGCGCTGATCCAATGAGATCTCGCACACGCCGGGCACGGCAGTGACGATTCCCGGTTCGACCTTCACGGTGCCCACCGTGCAGACGACGCGTGCATCCGGCGTGGTGTAACGCCGCGCGATGTCGCGGCAGGCGAGCGCCGTCTCGGCTGCGGCGAGAAACGCGTCCTTGCGCATCGGGATCGGCGTGGAGCCGGAGTGCGCGGCCTGCCCGACGAAGCGCAGCATGTGCCGCTCGACGCCGAACGTGCCGAGGACGACGCCGGTCGGCTTGTTGATCGACTCGAGCACCGGTCCCTGCTCGATGTGCAGCTCGAGATACGCGCGCGACGCGATCTTCTTCAGCGCGGTGTGCGCATCGCGCATCCGATCGAGGTCCACGCCGTTCTCGCGCAGCGCGTCCGGAAGTTTCGTGCCCTGCTTGTCCGCCAGGCCCCGCACGTCCTCGACATCGAGGCTGCCGCTTGCCGCAGACGACCCGAGCAGGCTGCGGCCGAACCGCGCGCCTTCCTCGTCGGCCCAGTCCACTACCGCAATCGTGCGTCGCGGCCGCGCCCCGGCGAACATCCGCAGCGCGGCGAGGCCCGCCATCACCCCGAGCGCGCCATCGAGCCACCCGCCGTTCGGAACAGAATCGAGGTGGCCGCCGACGAGGACCGTGTCATTGCTGTCGCCCGGGAGCGTCACCCAGTTGTTGCCCGCGGCATCGGTCTCGACTTTCAAGTGCAGGGCAGCGACCTGCTCCTGAAACCAGCGCCTCGCCTCGCGCCATGTCGCGCCCCACGCGAGACGCTGGGCGCCCTCGACTGTGCTGGTCAGCGCGGCCAGGGCCTTGAGGTCCGCGACGGCGCGTTCGGCGTGGCTGCGATACGGTGCGGACATCGGTGAGGTCCTTTCTGCGCGGCCTATTTGGGCAGCGTGCGATAGCGCTGCAGCAGCTGCGTCTGGCGCGTATCGCGTGGCACTTCAACGCCCTTGATGAACACGCGCTCGGCGCCTGCGGTGAGCTCGAACGGATCGCCTCCCCACACGACGAGGTCCGCGTCCTTCCCCGCTTCGATCGAGCCGACGCGATCCGCGACGCCCCAGAGCCGTGCCGGCGCGAGCGTCACGGCCTCCAGCGCCGCGCCGCGGTCCATGCCGTTGGCGATCGCGTTGCCCGCTTCCTGCCGCAGGTTGCGCGCGTTCTGCGTGTCGAACGACGCGAGCGCGACCGTCACGCCCGCGCGCGACAGCCGCGCCGCGTTCTCGAGCGTCGCTCCCAGCGAATCGAAGCTCGGAATATTCGTCAGCGGCTTCACGACCACTGGCACCTTCGCTTTCACAAGCTGCTCGGCAACCATCCATCCTTCGGATGCGCCGAGGATCACCAGCCGCAGCTTGAATTCGTCGGCGAGACGGAGTGCCGCGAGCAGGTCGCTCGCGCGGTTCGCCTGCACCGCAAGCGGAATCTGCCCCTTCAGGACCGGCTGCAGCGCATCCAGATCCACCCGGCTGCGCGAGTAGTCGCGGCGCTGCGCCGCGTTGAACGCGACGCGATTGAGCGCGTAGTCCTGCGCGTCCTGCAGCATTTCGCGGAGCCGGAGGATCGCGGTCGCGCGCGAGCCGCCGGCCACGGCCGCGCCCTGCTCTCCTAGCAGCGCCAGCATCGCTGCCGGCGCGCGCGTAACGCTCGCCGGCACCTGCGCGCCGCTGAAATCCATGACCGCGCCCTGTCCCGCGAACACGTTGTTCGTGCCCCCCGGCGTGATCAGCGCGCGCGTGATCCCTTCCACGCGCGTCACAGGGATCACGGCGGAGTTGCCGTTGAACGCATCGACCACGTTGAATGCGGCGCTGACACGCGCATCGGTCGTGTTCTGATCTGCCGTGCCTTCGGCCGATGATGGGATCTCGACCGTGCCGGTCTGGATGCCCGAGTCGATCAGTCCAGGCGTCACCGTCTTGCCTTGCGCGTCGACCACGCGCGCACCCGCGGGCACACTGACGTTCGCGCCCACAGCGGCAATGCGCCCGCCGCGAATGACAATCGTCCCGCGTTCGATCGGCGCGCCCACGACCGGCAGAATGCGCGCATTGATGACAGCGACCGACTCACCGCTTTGCGGTACGTTTGGGACGACGCGTGGAGCAGTGGTCACACCGACGGAGCGCACTGCAGCCGCGGCGACTGGGCCCGCCGAAGCCTTGGCGGACGGGGCTTGCCCCGCCGAAGCCTTGGCGAAGGTGGGCTCGCCCACCGAAGCCTTGGCGAAGGTGGGAAGGATGCCTAACTGAAAGTCGCTGCGAGGCGCTCCGGCAGTATCCGCGCGATCGAACACCTGCACGCCGTCGATGAACACGCGATCCGCATGTGCATAGGCGCTGAACGGATCGCCGGACCAGATCACGACGTCGGCATTCTTCCCCGGCTCGAGCGAGCCGGTCATCTTCTCAATGCCGAGCGCCTTCGCCGGGTTGATCGTCAGCCACTTGACCGCATCCGCACGGCTGATCGTGATCCCCGCCTCCGCGCCCGCGCGAATGGCTTTCGCCGCCTCCTGGTTCAGGCGCTGGATGCCGTCCGCGCTGTCGGAGTGGACGATCGCGCAGGCGCCGGCCTCGTGCACGAGTGCGATGTTCTGCGTGATGCCGTCGTACGCCTCGAGCTTGAAGCCCCACCAGTCCGCCCACATGCTCGCGCAGATGTCATTCGCGGCGAGCAGATCGCGAATCTTGTAGGCTTCAACGGCGTGATGGAACGACGCGATCTTGAAGCCGAACTCCTTCGAGATGTCGATCATCGTCGCCATCTCGTCCGCGCGATAGCAGTGGTTCTGGATCCTGATCTCGCCGTCCAGCACGCCCATCAGCGTCTCGAGCTGCAGGTTCCGATCGGGGCGCTTCGAGGGATCGGATCCGTCGGTTTTCCACTTGCGCCAACGATCGCGGTACTCCGTCGCCGCCTGCCACGCTTTGCGATAGCCGGCGACGTTTCCCATCCGTGTCGATGGCGCGGTGTTGCGGCTCCCGTAGATCCGCATCGGGTTTTCGCCGCACGCCATCTTCAAGCCGTACGGCGCGCCGGGAAACTTCATGTCGTCGGCGGTGCGTGCGCGGACGTTCTTCACCGTCACGCTCCGGCCGCCGAACAGGTTCCCCGATCCCGGCAGGATGTGCATCGTCGTCACGCCGCCGGCAAGCGCGAGCTCGAACTGCGGATCCTGCGGCCAGATCGCGTGCTCCGAGGAAACCTCCGCGGTGTTGGGGTTCGTCAGCTCGTTGCCGTCCTGCAACGACTCGATGCCGGGCGCCGCGTAGACGCCGAGATGGGAGTGCGTGTCGATCACGCCGGGCGTCACCCACTTGCCCGTCCCGTCGATCGTGACCGCGTCGGCCGGCGCGTTCACGCTGTCGCCGACGGCGGCGACCTTGCCGTCCTGCAACAGGATCGTTCCCCGCTCGATCGCCGGACCGGCAGCCGTCAGGATGGTCGCGTTGCGGATGACGGTCGCGCGCGATGGCGCCGCGCGATACGTGGATCCGTATGGATTCTGCGTGGATTGAGGATCGGCGGCGGCGACGGTGACCGCCGTGAGGAGAGCGAGAATGAATGCGCGCATGACGCGCGAATTATATAGGCCTTACACTGCTCATATGCGCAGGCTCAATGTAACCCTCGTCTTTTCCGCGCTGCTGATCGTGTCGGCGTGCTCGAATGGACGTCCCTCGCAGGAGGTGCCGCAGATTCCGCCGCCTCCCGATGTGGCGGCGGCGCCCGCGGACGCCATCCGCACGTCCACGAATCTTGCGAGCAAGGTGGTGAAGCCGGGCACGGGCACGCGTCATCCGCGGCCGAACTCGCGCGTCACCGTGCATTACACCGGCTGGACGACGGATGGGAAGACGTTTGACAGCTCGTTGAACCGCGGCGAGGCGTCCACGTTCGGACTCGACCAGGTCATTCCCGGCTGGACCGAAGGGGTGCAGATGATGGTCGAGGGGGAGAAGCGGCGGTTCTGGATTCCTGGCCGTCTCGCCTACGACGGCGTGCCGGGCCGTCCGCAGGGCATGCTCGTTTTCGACATCGAGCTGATTCGAATCGATTCGTAACTCAACCCGGCCCAGCTGAGAATTTTCCGTGGCGCGCTCGTGACAGGCAGCCCGGTCGCGTAGACTGGCGGGATGAAGTTTTCTGTTCGTCTTCTTGTGGCGCTCGCGTTGTTCATCTCCGCGGCTGCGTGCGGCAGCGTCACTCCCATCTACCCCGATCAGAGCGGCGTGCCGTATTCGCAGACCGATCTCATCGTCGGCACCGGCGCCGAAGCTGTCGCGGGCCAGACTGCGAGCGTGCAGTACGCGCTCTGGCTGTACAGCGAAACCGGAACGGATCACAAGGGCACGCAAATCGATTCCGGCGCGTTCTCGTACGTGGTCGGCGGCAACGGAGTAATCAAGGGCTTTGACAACGCCGTCATCGGCATGAAGGTGGGGGGCAGTCGTCGCGCCACTGTGCCGCCGTCACTTGCTTACGGTTCCACGGGCAATAACTCCATACCGCCAAACGCCGCGCTCGTCTTCGAGATCTCGTTAATCAACGTTCAATAGCGTGCCTCAGCGCAGTACTGCAAAGCGTTTCCGGTAGGTGAAGGTGCGCCACAACCACTCCGCTGGTCCAAACAGCGCGACCGACAGCCAGAGGCGGCTGACGAGCAGCTGCACGGCGAAGAAGAGGACGCATCCGATCAGCGCGGCCGTCAGCGACACGCGGCCGTAGTATCCGCCGCCGAGGCCGTAGAAGATCGCAACGCCAACGACGCTATGCGTGAGATAGTTCGTCAGCGCCATGCGACCCGCGGGCGCGAGCGCGAGCGCCACGCGCCGGAAGCGCCGGAATGCCAGGCAGACGGCGGAGCCGTACGCGAGGGCGAGCACGGGCGTCGCAATGGACTCGACCGCCATCTCGAGCAGCCCCGTCCACGTCGGCAGACGCGGCGAACCGGAATCCCCCAGCGCTGCCCCGACGAACGCCAGCGGCAAACCAATCGCCAGTCCATACGCGCAGATCTTTCTGAACAGCGGCGCGTTCGCGTCAAGATGTGCAAATACGTTCGCGCGCCCGGCGTAGAAACCAAGCAGGAACATCCCGAACACGCGCGGGAAGAACATCAGCACGAACCGCCGCACAACGTTCGCAATCGTGAACGCGACGTTGCTCTTCACTACATCCGCGTAGTTGCCGTGCGCAAAGCCTCGGACGGCGGACGCGAGAAACGGCGGCAGATCGCCGCCGCCGCTCGATTCCGCCGGAGCCGCCGGAGCCGCCGGCAGCAGCTTCGCAGCGACGAGCAGGATCAGATAAAAGGCGACAGGAGACGCGAGCCAGAGAATCGCGGCACGCAGGACCGCGCGATCGTCGCGCCGCAGGAACGGGATCAATCCAAAACCAATCACTGCGTATGTCGTCAGGATGTCGCCGTACCAGATGAGGATCGAGTGGATCAGGCCGATTGCCAGCAGACCACATAGCCGCCGCTTGAACAGGCGCACGGCGTTCACGCCGCGCGCAGAGGCACGCTGGATGAACACGAAGAACCCGACGCCGAACAAAAACGAAAACAGGCAGTAGAACTTGCCCTGGACGAGAAACTCGATCAGAAATTCGGCGAGGTCGTCCCAGCGTGCGCCGCGCGGCGGCGTTGCCGGCGCGGCCGCGAGCCCGTAGCCGATGAAGCTGTCGACGTTGACGAGCAGGATGCCGAGCACGGCGACGCCGCGCAGGACGTCGAGCACGTCCATGCGCTCGGTCGCCGCGACCGGCGCCGTTACAACTCCTGGAGCCACGCCTGTATGGCCGAACGCGCGGCGGTGGTCGCTTCCTTACCCGCGCGGTAGCACATCTTCCACTGCGCCGGCTTGGCCTCGTACGCCGGGTTGGCGAAGACCATGCGGCCATCTTGAGATTTCAGCTGCGCGGCGAAATCGACGTCTGCGCTGAGCGCGAGGAACTCGCGGAGACGTCTGGCAATCACCGGGCGCGGATCTTCGGGATAGTCCCGCTGCCACGTCGCCAGTTCCTGCTGATACTGCGTCGTCCGCTCCGCCCGCGCGGCCTTGATCGCATCGAGGCGGATCTTGCGCTGTTCCGGCGTGTCCATCTGCGCGATGATGGCGGCGGCGCTCTTCAACGCCTCTTCAAGCGCCTTGCGCTGCTCCGGCGGCAACGCGGCGATCGCTTTCTTCGACTCCTCGTTCGCCTCCTTCTGCTCGTCGGACGCCTTCTTCAGTTCCTCTTCCGGCGTGCCGTCGAAGGCCGGCGCGTCCGGCTTGTGCGTCTCACGGATGCGCGCGTACTGCTGTTTGAATTCCGCCGAGGCGGCGTACGACTTCAGCCACGCGACGCCTGCGGTCGCGGCATCGGCGCGCGCGGCAGGAGCAAGCAGCTTGAACGCTTTCGCGGGCAGTCCCGGGTTGTACACGCCGCCGCTGACGATGGTTGCCGCGGCTTCCTTCGCCGCGTCAACCGGGATGCCGAGCTGGGAAAGGATGTCAGCGGCCGACGCGGCCGCGATGATGGTTCCTACAAACGCGCAAGCGATGCTCCAGCGTTGAAATCCGGACCTCATCCAGGCTCCTCCAGGAGATAGACGAGGCGGATTATACGGCTACTGGATCCTGAGCGAGCGGCGGATCGAGCCGCTGCATCCGGATCCGGCGAGCACCGTGATCTCGTAACTGCCCGTCTCTGAATAGACGTGCGTGACGCGATCGGCGAGCGGCTTGACGCGGTCCTCGCCGTTACCGTCTCCGAAATCGATCGTGTAGCTGCAGGTACCGACGCCTTCGACCGTGAATGTGACCGGCTGCCGGATCGCGCCGGGCGACGGATTGATCTGCAGACCCGTGATCCGCGGACCACCGCGCGGCAGGACCTCGAGCTTCTCGGTGAACTTGCCGGCGCATGGCGCGACGGGACCGACGATGACCGTGTAAGTGTCGGCGACGGCATACGTGTGCGTGACGCGCCGCGGAAGAGCGCCGCTGAAATCCTGCTGGTTGCCATCACCATAATCGACGACGAACGCACAGCTGCCGCGGCCCGCGACGTCGATCGAGACCCGTTGCCGGACAATGGCGGGTCGCGGGTTGAACGTGACGGCTGTAATCTCCGCGGCGGCGGGCGCTGGCGGAGGTGGACCGGGTGGCGGAGGGGGCGGCGCGGTGACATCGACGCGTGCGCGCGCTTCGCCGTCGCAGTTCCCCATGCCGCGCGCGACGATCGCAAACGTGCCCGCTTTCTCGTACTTGTGAGACTGGGTGACGGGAAGGCCGGTGATGGCGTAAGTAATCGCCGTGCCGTCGCCGTAATCGATGTTGGCGGCGCCACACGGATTCGTGCCGAGGACGGTAACCGTGACAGTGTTCCCCACGGTCACGGACGGCGAGCTGACCTGCACGCCGTTGACGGTGCCCGCGAATAGCAGAGCCGCTGCAGTCCACATCATCATGCGGACGTCAGCAGCAAGCCCTGCGCCAGCTCAGGCCTGTTGGGTTCGCTGGACGCGCGACTTGCCGTCCATCTCCTGCTGCGTGCGGAAGATGCTGCACCAGTCCTTGTGTTCCGCGATCGGCATCCCGCACTCGATGCAGACGCGCACGCGGGTTTTCGTGTCAGCCTTCTTGGAGAACAGCTTCTGCAGGAAAGTCATATGTCCTGAGACGGATCTGACGGCGCGGAGGTTTACAAAAAAATCTACCGGAGCCTCAGGTCCCCCGCGAAGAGCTTGACCTGTAAGAAGTACGGGCCCTGACCCGTCCAACTGAACGAGCGCAGCAGGCCTCCCTTCGACACGTTGAAGGGCGGGGCCGAGAGGTCCCCCGCACGCACGGATGCTTCGACGCGCCGATACTGGTCCGGCTGCCCGATGTCGATCGAGACATCGCCCGCCCAGCTATCCACTTTCTTGTTGCCCTCGATGCCGCGGACCTCGAGGTCGCCGGCGCTCAAATCGATATCGATATCGCTGCGCGACGGCACGTCGATGGTGAAGTGAATGCCGTTCCGGAATCCAGTCGTGGCGATGACGGCTGTCGTCCCGCGAATGTCCGTTTCCGCCTTCAGATTGGCGGCCTGCTCGGGGCGGTCCGCGCGCCACGACACCCGGATCTTGTCCTCTGCCCGACCGGTAATGCGGTAATCACCGGCCGCGAGCTTCATGCGGATCGTCCCACCCTTCGCGAACGGTTTCTCAACGGCCGCCTGGGACGACTGGTCGGCGTGGAGAGAGCCGGCCAGCAGCGTGATGGCCGCGGCCACGGCTAACGCGCGGAGCTTCATAAGAGACGGATACGAACGTGGCATGGATAGTGTTCGGCTTGCCCGCCGTAGCGGCGAAAGCCGCGCAGGCGGCTTGCCCGCCGTAGCGGCGAAAGCCGCGCAGGCGGCTTGCCCACCGTAGCGGCGAAAGCCGCGCAGGCGGCTTGCCCACCGTAGCGGCGAAAGCCGCGCAGGCGGCTTGCCTACCGTAGCGGCGAAAGCCGCGCAGGCGGCTTGCCCACCGTAGCGGCGAAAGCCGCGCAGGCGGCTTGCCCGCCGTAGCGGCGAAAGCCGCGCAGGCGGCTTGCCCACCGTAGC
>DASPXV010000119.1:0-36486 GCA_035637115.1 Vicinamibacterales bacterium | reverse complement strand
GCCCAGGACAGCCGCTCCTTCGTGAGAACGGCGATCATCGCGCGGACAGACGCCGGGCGCACAGTGACGGGCGCATTGCGCGCGAGCGCGAAGAACAGCACCGCCCACACCGCGGAGAGCGCGGCGATGGCATAGAACACGGCGTCACGGCCGTATTGCGCGGCGATCACAGGGCCGAGAAACACGGCCGCGGAATGTCCCATGTTGCCGAGGCCGTATATGCCGAGCGCGGTCCCCTGCTGGTCCGGCGGGAACCAGCGCGACGAGAAGCCGACGCCAATGGCGAAGGACGCGCCGGCGACACCGAGCAGGAATGCATAAACGATGAGACGGTCGTACGTCGCGGCGCTCGGTACGATCGCGGCCGCGAATGCGATGAACGCGAACAGCGCGGCAAACACGACGCGCCCACCCAACCGGTCCGTCAGCATGCCGATCGGCAGCCGCGCCAGGGAACCGAGCAGCACCGGCACGGCGATGAGAAACGCCGTCGCCTGACCGCTCAGATGGAACTCGGTGCGGAAGCTCGGCGCGAACGCGCTGATCAGGCCCCAGGCCGCGAATGCCAACGCGAACGAAACGGTGGCCAGTCCCAGATTCCGCCACGCGGCTGCCCGTGCGAACGCCATTACCGTCACTCTAGTCTTCGTCGTACACAGGTCGCAAACTCTTCCATGCAGCGCATGATCGCCGTCATACGGCACATTTTTTTCGAGCGGCATAATCACTACATGGATCCGCTCGCTGGTTCGACGTGGAGCGCACCCGGAACGGTCGCCGGGTTCGCGGGATCCGCGCCCAACGCGACCCTGATGCGATTTTCCGCAGCGCGGCTCCGTCAGCCTGGGATGCGTGCGCTGGACATCGGTTGCGGGGCGGGGCGAAACCTGCTCCCCCTCGCGGAGCAGGGGTGGGATGTCATCGGCGTCGATCTGTCAGGCCCGATGCTGGAAGCTGCCGCCGAACGCGGGCGGACGTCCGTCGCGCGTTCGCGCATCCGTCTCGCGCTTGCACGCATGGAAGCCCTTCCGGTGCCCAGCCGTTCCGTCGATCTGATCGTGGCGCACGGCATCTGGAACCTGGCGCGTTCCGCCGATCAGTTCCGGCGCGCGGTGCGCGAGGCGGCACGCGCCGCACGTCCCGGCGCGTCACTCTTCGTCTTCACCTTCTCGCGCCGCACGCTGCCTGACGCCGCGCGTCCGGTCGCCGGCGAGCCGTTCGTCTTTACGCAGTTTTCAGGACAGCCGCAATGCTTCCTGACCGCGGCGCAGCTCGCCGAGGACCTGGCGTCCGCAGGCTTCGTTGCGGATGACGGTGTGCCGCTGACAGAGCACAACGTGCCGCGCCCCGGTGCCCCGCGTACGGGCGGACCGCCGGTCATTTTCGAAGCCGCGTATCGATATACGGGAGGCGCGCGATGAAACCGCCAAAGGTGCCGCTCCATCCCGCGTATCCGGAGAGAACGTGCTGGGGCTGCGACAAGTACTGCCCCGCCGACGATCTCGCGTGCGGCAACGGCACAATCCGCACGCTGCATCCCTGCGAGCTTTTCGGCAACGACTGGGCCGACTGGTTCGAGCGCGATCAGCGATGCGAGTCCGACGCGCCTTTGGCGCCAGGCGCGCCGATCTCCTCGATGTAGTGCATGAAGCCGACGTAAGCGGGAACGTAGCGACGGCCCGCTTCGACGCTCTCGTCCGCATGCGCGCGCCGCTCCAGGACTTCCGCGAAGCGTGACCGACGTTCCTGTGTGGTCCGCCGCGCGAAGGCGTCCGCCAGGCGATCGACCGTACCGCTTTCGATCGCGCGATCCGCGTCGGCCAGCGCCTCGCTGATGCTGCCTGCGGGCTTCAGGCCGGTGTAGGGCTCCCCCTCTGACTGCCGGTGCAGCCGCACCGCGGTCTCGAAGAAGTACCTGTCGGCCAGCGCCCGCGTGCGGCCGCCCGCGCCCCGGACGGCGCGCGCATCCTCGAACGCGGCGCGCAGTTCCGCTTCCTGCTCATGGCCGACCCATCGCAGCGCAGGGGTCACGTCGCCGTTCTGCAGCGCCACGGTAGCGGTCTTCACCACCGGGCCGTCGAGCGCGTCACAATGCGCGAACGCGGGGATGGCAATCAAGAGGATGGCCGCTGCCATGGCGGCGGTGGAAACAACACGGCGAGTCATGAACGTTCTATGCGATGTCGATGCGCGAAAGCTTGCGCATCGCGGCGAGCGACGGAACCAGGATCCACAGCGCCAGCGACGCGGCGATGACCGCAGCGGTGGCGAGCGGACCGCCCGTGAAGCGCAGCAACGCCAGCGAGGCGGGACCGAACGCGCCGGTGCCCTCGACGCCGAGCAGCGCGCCTGTCCGTACCGCGTCGATCGGGTTCAGCAGCGCCGACACGATCAACAGGCGTGAGGCGTGCCCCGACCGCAGCAGCGAGGCCACGCCGAAGACCACGATGTCGCAGACCAGCGCGAGCGCGCACCAGACGACGAGGGCGCGCGCGAGGGCGCCGGCGCGGCGCCGTCCCGTCTGCCCCACCGACACCAGCGCCGCGAGCGCAAGGAAGATCGCGGTGAGCGCGAAGGCGCTGAGCCCGACGAGCAGGAAGCTCGCAAGTCCCTCGTCGCCCGCCTGAAGAAAAATCACCAGACCTGCGGCCCCGAAGCCGACGGCCTCCGCGGCGGCCAGTGCGACGAACAACCCGCCGAGCATCCCCGCGAGCACCGCTGCGCGCGACACGGGCTGGGAGTACAGCAGCTCCGCGGCGCCTCGCTCCGGCGTCAGCGCCAGGACGCCCATCACGATGGATGCGAGCGGGACGACGAGCAGCACGAGGTGGATGAGCGACGCGGCCGTTCGCGCGAAGTCCTGAATACCGCTGCCGCCGGAGAGCACGTAACCCGACACGGCAATCGCCAGCGCGAGGCTGCCAAAGACGCCCGCGAAGAGCTGGGTCCACCGCGATCGCACAGCGATCGCAATCTCCTGCCGGGCACAGAGGCCGATCGTCCGCAACACGGGGCTATCGGTCACGATGTGCCTCCACCGGCGCTGTGACGCCGAACACCTCCGCGAAGGTGAGCGCCCGCGCGCCCTTCACGCCAGCGTCTGCCGCACGCGCGGCCGCGGTTGCATGCGCAAACAGATGCGAATTCATCGGCGTGGCGAGCGCCTCGTGCCGGCCGTAGACCGCGCGCGACGCCTCGATCCACTGCCCGGTCGCGTGATCCGCGACGTATTTCGTGGCGCCCGCTTCCGCGGGATGCGCTGAGAGGTAGGCCGCGAGGCAGCCCAGGTCATCGAAGAAACGTGGCTCCTCTCCGGGCGCCAGCAGCTGCGAGGCGAGTTTCGGCTCGAGCACGGTCATCCGGCACTGTGAACACGGCGTTCCCGGCTCCACCGCCAGCGGCGAACCCGCGCCCCCGCTGCATCCAGCCGCCGCGAGGCAGAGCAGCAGCGCCGCTGCGCGGGTCACGGCTGCCCCCCGGCTGGCGCGTGCGCGGCAATCAGGGCCGTGTAGAGCGTTTCGAGCCGCGCCGGCTCGGCGACGAGGCTGTCGACGACGAGGCCGGCCGCCCGGATCGCATCCAGCACGCCCGCGCGCGACATGGCGGGGCCGGTGACGACGATTTCGTCGCCGTCGAGCCGCGCGTCAGGGGCGAGCCGGCGCACTCCCTCCAGTGCAGCCGCGGCCCCACGCGCGCGCGCCCGCATCGTGCCGTGCGCGTCGCGCCATTGCTGCAGGGTGGATCGGGGAAGATCCGCGACCAGCGTGCCGCCCGCGAGTACCAGAACGCGATCGGCCACGCGTTCCACGTCGGCGACCTGATGCGACGTGAAGAGCACGGTACGGTCGCGGCGATCGCGATCGATCAGATCGTAGAAGGCGTCCAGCCCCTGCGGGTCGAGCGCGGCGGTGGGCTCATCGAGCAGGAGCGCGCCCGCGCCGCGCAGCGTCGCGACCGCCAGGCCGAGGCGCTGTGTCATGCCGCCCGAGTAGGTGCCCACCGGACGCGCGCTTGCGCCGTTCAGCGACGCGAGCGCGAGCGCGGCGTCTGTCATTTCCGCCGGCGCGCCGCGGAGGCGCCGGTAGAACTCGACGACCTCCCGCCCTGTCAACGCCTCCGGAAAGGCGACGCGCTGTGGCAGGTACGAGAGCTGCGCGCGGGCGGCCCGGTCCCATGCGGGCGCGCCGAACACCGTGACAGATCCGTCGTCGGCGCGGATCAGCCCCGCGGCGATCTTCAGCGTCGTCGTCTTGCCCGATCCATTGGGCCCGAGCAGCGCCGTCACCTCGCCGGGGCGCACGTCAAGCGTGAGTCCGGCGACAGCGACGCGGCCGCCGAAGCGCTTCGTCACGCCGGCGAAGCTGATCATGCGTGCGCCTCCCGGCGCGCCCGGCGCCGGCGTCCGGCCCAAAGCACGCATGCGCCCGCCGCGACCGCGGAGGCCGACACCGTCAGCCCGGCCGGCGCAGGCCGAGGATCCGCATGTCTGCGCTCGAGCGGTACGGGAAGTCGCGGCGGCCGGGCGAGCGGCGATGGGTCGACGACCGGAACGAGCTCGAGGACGGGCAGCGTCCGCTCGGCGGCGGCGAGGGCCGCGGCGGAAAAGCTGCGCGAGAAAAGGTCAGCGGCCGTGAGATTGCCGCGGAGGTGATCGAAGAGACTCGACAGGCGATACGGCGCGTCCGTGCGGCCGTCCCCATCCAGGTCCGGCGCATCGTTGTCGGACCAGTAGTTGCCGGCGATCGACGTATCGGTGCGGCGTCCGACCAGCGATAACGGGGCCAGATTGCCGACAAACGAGTTGCCGATGATCTGCGACCGCAACGTGGACGCGAAGAGAACGAGCGCAATGTCGGACTGCGCGATCACGTTCTCCCGGACGATGCTGCGCATGGAGCCCTCGATGAAGACGCCGCGCGCGTTGTCCGCGATCAGGTTGTGCTCCGCCAGCACGTCGTCACAGCTCTTGAGCAGCAGCCCGACGGAGGCGAAGCCGCGGTTGCGCAGGAACTGGTTGCGCCGGAACGTCAGGCGGCGCGAGTACATGATCGCGGTGCCGGCGTCGCCGTTCTCGAACACGTTGTCCTCGAACACGTTGTCGTCCGAATACATGTAGTGCAGGCCGTAGCGGAGATCGTGCGCGCGGTTGCCGCGAATCGTGCCGTGCGGGGACGATTGGATGTAGACGCCGTCGCGCACGTCGGCGATATCGTTGTCGAGCAGCGTGAAGCCGTCCGTGTTCCAGACGTGAATGCCGGATCCCTTTTCGCCGGCCGCCTTCTCTTTGATCCCGCGGATCTGACAGCGCTCTACTTTGCTTCCGGGCGCCTGCTTCAAGTAGACACCGAACAGCGTGTTGCGCACGCGGCAGTCGCGGATCGTGGCACGCGGCGCCGCGACCAGGATGCCGGATGCGTCGCGCCCCAGATCTCCGCCTTTCAAGCCGTCGATGTCGAAGCCCTCGACACTTACGTCCGGTGCAGTGACCGTGATGACGGTGCCGTCACCTGCGCCGATCAGCAGCGGTCTGCCGAGACCGACGAGATGAAGAGGACGGTCGATGACGAGGTCCCCCGGATAGCTGCCCGCCGAGATCTCGATCCGCGCGCCCGGCGCCGCCGCGTCGATCCGGGCCTGCAGCGTCGAGATGCGCCCGTGCTGCGCCGACACGGCCGCCGGTACTGCCAGCGCGCCGAGCACGACGATCCACATCCCGATCGGCTTCGCCATCGCTATCCCGTTGCCGTGGAGACCCGTCCGGCGCCGGCCGCCTGGGTCGGCCCCGCGCGCCACGCGAGTCCCAGCGCCACGACGAGCGCGACCGCGGCCGCCAGCATCACGTAGGTGCCCGCCCGCGGATACGAGTACACCTCGAAGTTGGCGATCTGCTGGTAACCGAAGACCGGCGGCGTGAACGGCGGCACGTTCACCGGCGCACCGGGTGCGAGGTTGTGGCCGTACGAGTACATCTTGTACGCAAACGACCACAGCGAGAACGCGCCGAAATACCCGAAGAGCACCACGGCGTCGACGAGCGATGCCATCGAGCCGTGCACCGCCGAGCGCAGCATCAGCAGCGCGAGGACGCCGAGCGCGAAGGGCATCCACTTGAACTCCGTGAAGTCCTCGTTCGAGAGGTCGTGCATGCCGATGTAGTGATTGAGAAGGTTGATTTCCTTGATGTCCTGCCCGTTGCGTCCGCCCTGGAGTTCGTGCGCGTAGATGTCCATCCGCAGCCCCTCGGGGTACTGCGGCGCGAACATCGTGAGATTCCAGAGCGGCAGCGTCAACGTGACGCCGATGAGCGCAGCCGCCGCAAGGAGCAGCAGGCGGGGCGTGAGCCCCACCCTGATGTCCAGGTGCCGATTCAACGTGTCGAGCAGGCGGCGCATCGCTACTTCTTCTTGACGATGAGATAGCCCTGCATCTCCTGGTGGAGCGCCGAACAGAAGTTCGTGCAGTAGAACGCGAAGACGCCGGGCTTGTCCGCCTTGAACGTCACGGTCTTGGTCTCCCCGGGATCGACGACGACGTTGATGTTGTAGTCGAGCAGCCCGAACCCGTGCAGCTCGTCGGTCGTCTGCTCGATGTTCGTGAGCGCGATCGTGACGGTCTCCCCTTCCGTGACCTCGATCGCCTGAGGGGTGAACGACGACCTGACCATCACCACCTTCGCGACGGCCTTGCCCGCCTGGTGCGACACGCCCGCGTCCTTCACATCCCAGACGGCGAGCGGGTGATGGTTCTCTTCCTTGGGGTAGACCTCGATCGGATGGATCTTGTCGGTCTTGATGATCTGCGCGTAGTGCGGCTCGGGCTCGGTGAACGAGTCGGCGAGCAGCTTCATCTTCTCCTCGGTGATGTCGATGAGCTGCGACGATTCCGGCTGCGACGGGCCGACATTGAGATGCCGGCCGTGCGACAGCTTGTTGAGGGCGACGAGGTAGTTGCCGTCTGGACTGACGGTGTCCCCCTCGGCCGCCGCGAGATGCCCGATGGAGTACGATACCGGGATCTTGTCCACGACCTCCCAGGTTCCGAGCTTCCACTTCGCGATCGCGCTGTCGACGAACAGCGACGTATACGCGAACCCGTCTCCGCCGAACTGCGTGTGGAGCGGTCCGAGGCCGACCGGCACTTCCGCTTCCTTGATCGATTCGTACTTCAGGATGGGAATGCCGTCCTCATCCCCGGTGAAGTCCTTGTTGCGGATCGCGGTCTGGATCTTCTCGAAATTGAACGCGGTGGTCACGCCCTGGAGCTTGCCCGACCCGATGATCCACTTGCCGTCCGGCGACACGTCGACGCCGTGGGGCGACTTGCCGCAGGGCATGAAATAGACCAGCCCCGGGACCTTCCGCGGGTCGATCACGCGGACGCCGCCGATCATGTCTCCCTTGCCCTCGTCGGACGCCTTCTCCGCGGCGCGCCAGTCGATCGCCGCAATGTAATCGCGATCGCGCTGCGAGGCCGTGACCTCGAGCTTGCCGATGCCGCGCTCGGTGTTGTACGAGGTGAAGAACATCCACCCGTCCGACACCTTCTTGCCCGCGTCGCCGAGGTCGTAGTCGAACGGCGGCATCAGGATCTGGTAGGTCGGCGTCATGTGGCCCGTCTTCGCATCGATCTTGATCGCGGCGATGACCCCCTTGTAGTCGGTCGCGTATTTCTCGACGGGCGCCACCGTGCCCTTCGGGATCGGGATCGAGAACCGCGTCGCCATGAAGGTGTACTCGGTGTTCGGCGTCACGAACGACGAGGCGTGATTGCCCGACACGTTGGGCAGCGGCCCGACGATCTCCTTCGTCTTGAAGTCGCGGAGGTCGATCCGCGCGATGCGGCCGTTGATCTCGTTCACGAACAGCCATCGGCCGTCGTAGTCGCCGTTGGTCTCCGACAGCGAGGGATGGTGCACGTCTCCCCAGGTCAGGTTCCCGAGCATGGCCTTCGACACGTCGTCGAAGCCGTAACCGGTCGCCGGATAGGGCGTGAAGACCGGAATCGTCGAGAGGTGCCGCATCGACGGTAGGCCGTAGACGTAGACGTTTCCCGAATGCCCGCCGGACGCGAACATGTAGTACGCGTCGAGGTCGCCGGGCGCCACGTACACCTTCTGCGCCGCGACCGCGGCATCCGACGTGGCGCCACCGCGCTGCCTGGCGCTCCTCGGCGCGCTCGGCGTGCACCGGCCGGCCAGCACCGCCAGCGCGACCACGACGCCGATGTAACCGGCGACGGCGAGTTTACGAGTCCGCTTCATAACCGCTCCTTTTATGACTGCGTGCTGCTAATGACTGGCCGCCGGCTTGACGGTCTGTGCCTTCTGCTTCTGGTATTCCGCGAACGCTTCGCGCAGCTTGCCGATCGCGATCTGTTTCTGTTCCGGCGTCAGGACGATCTGCCGCGACAGCACGACCGACATCGTGCCCGTCGGCGACGCGAGGAAGTCGTCGATCGTCCGGCCGAAGCGCGCCTGCACGTCCTCGACAGCGTTCGACAGATCCGGGCCGATCTGCGCCGGGCTCGTGATGCCGAACACCTTGATCGAATGACACACGAAGCAGCCCGTGGACACGAACCACGCGCCGGGCCCGGTCTTCATCCTCTCTTCGGCGATCACTTCGTCGGGCGTGCGTGGATCGGTGTGCGGGACGCCGGGGACGAACGCCGCGGGCACCGGCGCGTGCCGCCACGACATAATCAGCGTCGCCAGCGCCTGCGCCTCTTTCGTCGAGAGGTGGAAGTTCGGCATCACCGTGTCGGGGACGAGCCCCTTGGGCTCCTTCAGGTGCGCCACGTGCCACGCGAATCCCGTCTTCGGACCGTTGAGGCGGCTGAAGTCGTACTGTTCCGCCGCCTTGTCACCAACGTAGGTCAGATCGGGGCCAATCGTGCCGCCGCGGCCGTTGATCGTGTGGCACGCGCGGCAGCCCTTGTCGCGCACGAGTCCTTTGGCCAGGTTGATGAAGTCCGCGCCCTTGGTCTCGCGGTCGTAGCGGTGGCAGACGTTGCAGTTCATCTGCATCATGGCGCGTTTGTTGTCGACGATCCCGTAGCTTTCACCGAGCGACACGCCGAGGACCGGCTCTTCCCAGTGCTCGACGGGGCCGTGCGCCGGATCCACGTCCACCGCCCACCCCTGCCCGCCGTGGCAGGAGGTGCAGCCGTATTTCTCGATTGGATGCGATCGCAGGATCTCCTTCGGATGCGTGCCGTAAGGCTCGTCGGCCGATTCGAGTCCGGCCCACTGCACGGCCTGATGACAGGTGGTGCAGCGATCGGCGCGGCCGAGCGCCGGCACCCAGATCTGCTGCAGGCCCGCCGGCACCGTCTTCGCCTTCGCGGCTCCGAATTTTTCGCCGACCAGCCGCTTGAAGTCCCACTGGTAGTACCGCCACTCGTGCTCGCGGTCCCCCTTCGTAAAGAGCACCGTCGAGAGCACGAGCAGCAGCCCGATGATCGCCAGCACCGGCCGATCGAGCCGCGGATATGGAGAGTTCGTACGACGTTCCATGTCAGAGCCTCGTCGGGATTTCCGGCCACGCCTGCCACGGCCAGTAGAAGTGCCAATACGGTCCGCGGAGGAACGTCCCGATCAGCGTCAGGACGATGATCACCAGGCACACTGCGAGGAAGGTCCAGTTCTGCGCGCGCCGGCTCTGCGGAAACCACACGCCCGCCGCCGTGCCAGGGCTGCGATCCAGCCACGGCCAGACGGTCAGCAGGGTGATGAGAATCCCCGGCAGAATCACACCGCCGACGAACGCGCCGTTCAGCGTGAAGCTGCCCATGTGAATCGTCGTGTCGGTCACGATCTCCTGCAGCCACAGGAAGTACCACGGCGCCTTCGCCGGGTTCGGCGTGACGAGCGGATTCGCGGCCGCCTCCAGCGGTGACCGCATCATCACCGCCATGATGCTGAGGACCGCGATGGTGCCGAGCACGACAATCGCGGCCCGGCGCGTGAGATCGGGCACCGAATTGACGGTCGCGTCCTCGTCGGCAAGCACGCGAGTGGTCACGGTCGGCGCCGTGCCGCGCGCGACGCCGAGCAGCGTGTAGGTCTTGCTCCGCACCGGCGCCGCGGCGACGGGCGCCGCCAGGCGCGCCGCGCGATCCGCTCGCGCGAGACCGCCGTCCTTCCGCACGCGCCACATGTGGTACGCGAACAGTACGCCCAGCGCGCCCGGCAGCACGATGATGTGCATCACATAGAAGCGGATCAGCGTCGGCTGATCGATGGCGCGGCCGCCCAGCAGCAGCTCGCGCACCTTCGGCCCGACGACCGGGATCGAGGACGCGATGTTGGTGCCGACCGTCACCGCCCAGTAGGCGAGCTGGTCCCACGGCAGCAGGTAACCCGTGAACGACAGGAACAGCGTGAGCAGCAGCATCACCACGCCCAGCACCCAATTCCACTCGCGCTGCTGCCCCTGTCCGACGCCGTTCTTGTACGCGCCGGTTAGAAAGACGCGGACCATGTGGAGGAAAACGGCGGCGACCATCAGGTGCGCCGACACGCGGTGCACCGACCGGATCCAGGAGCCGAACGTGATCGCGAACTCGATGTCCTTGATCGACCCGTAGGCGCGCTCGACGGAGGGAACGTAGAGGAACAGCAGCGGACCGCCCGACAACGTGAGCAGAAGGAAGAGCGCCGCCGAGATCGTGCCGAGCCAGAACGAATAGTTCCAGTCGAGGGACGCCTTGCAGATCTTCGCCGGGAACCAATGCAGCATGAAGTTGGAGACTACGGCGTCGCCCGACTGGCGATCGGACTGCGGGCGAAGGCTCCAGAGCCGCCGCGCGTGGACGCCAGGCGCGCCCGGTGTCTCGTCTTCGGTCGTGGGTTTCGGGAACTTGATGGAAAACGCCATGCGCGCTCCTCAGGCGACCGTCAGGCGGAAGTCCCGCTCGACTTCCTGCGCCAGGTCCGCCACGAGCTGCCCATCGTCGGGGGCAATGGACAGGTGGAACCAGGTCAGCGGCTTCGGCGCCGGGCCGGCGACGTTCGTGCCGTCCCCCGTGTACCGCGAGCCGTGGCACGGACAGGCGAAGCGATGCGTGAGCCGCAGCGGACTGCCGTCAACCGTGCGCGACTCGGGCTGCGAGAGAGCCTCCGCGCGCACGGTGCACCCGAGGTGCGTGCACACGGCGGAAATCGCGTGAAAGACGTTCCCCTCGCGGAAGACGAACAGCCGTTCGTCGGGCAGGAACTTGAGCCCGTCGGGAAAATCGTGCGGCATGCCGAGCTTCACGGTTGTCGGCGCGTCGTACGACACGTTCGGGATGAGTGATCGCATTGACGCGGCGCCCTGGTAGCCGATCGCGCAGATGCCGGCGCCGGTCCCGAGCTGCATCAGAAACTCACGCCGGTTTCGAGGCTTCTTCTCTTCGGTCATACGCTCTCCTGCGGGACCGCGTAGCGTTCGCGGATCGAGAACTTCTCCATCGTCATTGCGTCGGTGGGACAGCGCACGGCGCACATCCCGCATCGAATGCAGCGCTCGTCGTCCTTGATCATCGCGGACAGCGGCAGGCCGCCGGCCTCGGCGCGCGCGGTCAGCTCCGCGCGCGTCGCGTCGTCGAGATCCAGCGACTCGAACGGCACGAGCGCGAGGCAGTACTCGGGGCAGACGTCGACGCACCGGTTGCAGAGCACGCACTTGTCCGGGTCGTAGATCGTCTGGACATGACAGATGAGGCACCGCGCGGCCTGCAGGCGCGCCTGAGCGGCGTCGAACCCGACTTCGACCTCCGTGATGCCGGTGCGGCGGCCGACGTCCACGGTCGGCGGCGTCTCCCTGTCCAGGATCTCGAACCCGGCGAGCATCCGATAGTCGGCGGTCGGAATCACGTCAATCGCGACCGACGCACCGGTGCCGGCGCGCTCGCCCGACAGCAGCTCGTGGATCGATCGCGCCGCGCGCTTTCCGTTGGCGACGGCCTCGATCAGGTTGCGGGGGCCGAACGCGACATCGCCGCCCGCGAAGATGCCGCGCGCGGACGTCGCCAGGCTGGATGGATCGATGCGGATCGTGCCGCCCGGCGTCAGCTCGACGCCGTCCTCGGGTTTGAGAAACGCGAGGTCGGCCCGCTGGCCGATGGCCAGGATGCAGGCGTCGGCCTCGAGCGCCAGGATGTCGTCGTCGTTGTAGACCGGCGCGAACCGCCCGGCAGCGTCGAAGACGGAGCGCACGGCGCGCAGCTGGATCGCAGACATCCGGCCGTTGCCGACGATCCGGTTCGGTCCGCGGCGGGTCACGAACCGGATCCCTTCTTTCTTCGCTTCCTCGAACTCCTCGTGACCCTGCGTGGTGCGCAGCACCGGCATCTCGCCGAAATCCTCCAGCGAGACCACGGTCACCTCGCGCGCCCCGCCGCGGACCGCGGCGCGCGCGGAGTCGAGCGCTTCTTTCACCCGCGCGTCCCACTCCTGCTCGACGTCGGCGAGGCGGTCCGGCATGTCGTCGGATTCGCGGCCCAGCCTCCAGGCGGTGCGCGCCGCGTCGAATGCGACGAACCCGCCGCCGATGACCACCACGCGCCGGCCGAGATCCATCCGATAGCCACGGTTCACGTTCAAGAGGTAGTCGATCGCTTTGACGACGCCGTCGAGCTCGACGCCGGGGATCTGCAGATCGCGCCCGCGGCTGACGCCAACCGCGAGGAACACGGCGTCGAAGCCGAGCGCCTTCAGCTCGGCGAGCCCGAACGTCGGCGACAGCGGCGTGCGGAGCTTCAGCTCGACGCCCAGCGCCAGAATCTTGTCGATCTCGGCGTGAATGATCGATCGGGGCAGGCGGTATTCAGGGATCCCGAAGCGCATCATTCCGCCCGGTTCGTCGGCGGCGTCGAACACGGTGACGGAATAGCCGAGAAGCGCGAGATCGTGCGCGGCCGCCATGCCGGCCGGCCCCGCACCGATCACGGCGACCCTGGGCCCGGCGCCGCGTGGTGCGCGCTGGTGGAACGTCAGGGGCGTGACGGGAAAGTGACCGGGGTACGTATTGCCTTCGTCGATTGGCGTGTCGCGCAGCGCGTCCTGCGTATCGGGCCGCTGCGACTCGACGCCGTATTGTTCGGTGAGAAAGCGCTTCAGCGCGCGGATGGTGATCGGCGCGTCTATCGAGCCGCGACGGCAGCCGTCTTCACAGGGTGCGGCGCATACGCGGCCGCAGACCGAGGCAAATGGATTCGGCGCCCGCGCGACGAGATACGCGTCGCGCTCGCGCCCTTCGGCGACGAGCTGCACGTAACGGCCGGCGTCGGTCGCGACGGGACACGCCGCCTGGCATTTGACCTGCGCCTTCCAGTGCTGAAGATCCGGCAGCTTCACCGCAACTGACATTCATCCTCCGGCCCGCACAGCATGCATGAGGGGAACCGGGCTGCGTTATGACCGCTGTCATATGGGGCTCCCCCGCCTTCCCCAGGCGTCGCCGGATTTCCGCTGACGGGGCCCCGCAAGCTAACGCGGATGCGCAAATCGCGAGGCCTGCGGAATCAGATCGAAATACAGCTCGTCGGGAAGCGCAGTGTGCCAATGGCCGTTGAGGCGCGCGAACAGGACGATGCCGCAGAAGAGAATCGCGATGCCCGCCGCGAGCGCCCAGGGCGTGACGACCGCGCGGCGCCGCCGCAGTCCGATCGTCAGGTCGAGCGCTCCCTCGGCAGGGCAGACCGCGACACACGTCATGCACGCAGTGCATTCCGCGGAATGAATCGATGCCAGCGTGTCGACCGGGAGCCCGGCAGGACAGGCTTTGGCGCACTTTGCACAATCGATACACGCATCCGCGTCTCTCACGATCCGCATGGGGCTGACGAGCGCGACGAGTCCCATCAACGCACCGTACGGGCACAGATACCGGCACCACGCGTTCTTGACGATGAGTGAGGCCGCGACGAGCACCGCGAGCACGACGGCCGTCGTCTGCCCCATCTCGCGGAAGAAGTTCAGCATCTTGACGTCCGCGACCATGCCGTAAGGGCTGCCGAGGAACGCGCGGATGTCCGGCACCGGCATCGTCACGACGACGTAGAGGAAGAGCGCGAGCAGGATGTACTTCAATCCGCGAAGCGGGATGTCGAGCCATCGCGGCGCGGTGACGCTGCGCCGGAACCAGGAATGGCCCGTCTGCCAGAGCCATTCCGAGATCGTGCCGATCGGACAGATCCAGCTGCAGAACGCCTTGCGGTACAGCACCGAGATGGCGAGGAACGCAATCAGCATGAACATGCCGGCCGCGTGGATCTGCGGGATCTGACCCGTCAGGATGAACGCCTTCAGATTCATCAGCGCGGCGATCGGCAGCCACGCTTCGACGCCGTCAGGGCGGGCAACCTTCATCGTCGTGCCCGCGTGTTCGAAATGACGAACCCAGAGCACGAACTGAACGCCGACGAGGATTGCGATCGCGCCGAACGCAATCTGGCTGGCGAGGCGGATTTGTTGAGAGATGTCGCCGCGGCGGCGCGTGAATGCCTTCTTTCCCGGCGAGCTCTTATAGACGGTGAGCGGCTGTGAACCCAAGCTCCGACTCCCTCGATTCAGCTAGGGCGCGCGCCGGGAGCCTGTCGCTTCGATTTCGACTGCTTTCGGAAAGAGGATGTTGTTCTCGAGGTGCACGTGCGCGTGCAGATCGGTCTCGAACGCCTCGAGCTCCTGGAGGCACACGCGATACGTTGTGCACGCGTCCTCCGGCACGCGATAGCCGTCGGTGAGCGATCTGATCTCGGCCATCGCGTCGCCGACGAAGCGGTGTTCCTGCTCCATCATCCGGATCGGGTTTTCCACGGTGCCGAACGGCGGCCGCGGCGCCGGACATCCCGCGCCCGCGGCCTCGGCGAGCGCCACGATGAACGGAAACAGAATGTGCTCCTCCTTCGCCATGTGGTCGGTCATCTCGTCCGCGATGCGCTCGACGAGCCTCGCGATGTGCGCCAGCTCGGTGTGCCGCTCGCCGTGCACGCCGGCGATCTTCCGTGTGTGCTGGAGCAGCGCGGGGAGTGCGTTGCGGACGTAGCCGTGGTGATTCGCGATGATGTAGGTGACGAGAGCCGGCGGGTTCCAGTCGGCGAATCGCGGCGCGGCGCCGGCCGCCGTGTTGAGGACGGCGTCGAGCTCGCGCAGCAGCGCGTTCTCGTCGGCGCCGGCGTCGCGGCATCCCTGCTCGACGGTGCGGCAGCCGTTGCAGCAGAAGTCCAGGCCGAAGCGCTGGAAAACGGCGGCGGTTCTGTAGTCGTTCGCGACGATTTCCCTGATCGTCGTCTCGGGCGTGGCATTCATGGATCTGGCCTCCACGTGCAGGCTACCCTTCGCGGCTGAGACCTCCTATGATCGGCGTCATGCCGACTGCGGAAGAGCTCCTGCGTGTGGCCCCCATCTTCAGCCGGCTCTCGCCGGCCGACCGCAAGACGATTGCGGAAGTCTCGCGCGTGCAGGAATTTGGAAAGGGAGAGACGATTTTTGAGCAGGAGTCGCCGTCCGACGCGTTCTACGCGATCACCTCGGGTCGGGTGAAGATTTTCAAGATGATGCCGAGCGGAAAGGACGTCATCCTGGAGGTCTTCGGTCCAGGCGACCCTCTCGGCGCCGTCGCCGCCTACATGGACCGTCCATTCCCGGCCAGCGCACAGGCGCTGGAGGACACGACCTGCGTCATCATTCCGCGCCAGGCGTTTTTCCATCTCCTCGAGGTGCAGCCGTCGCTCGTCCGCGGCCTGCTGCTTGGCCTCACCACGCGCCTCGTCGAGCTGACCAACCGCCTTGCGGAACTCACCGGCGGCCGCATCGAGCCGCGCTTCGCGCGGCTGTTTCTCAAGTTAGCGTCGGAGATGGGCCGCACCGATCGCGGCGGCACCTTCATCCCGCTTGCGCTCTCACGCCAGGAGCTCGCGGACCTCACGGGCACCACCATCGAAACCTGCATCCGCATCATGAGCCGGTGGAACAAGGATGACGTGGTCCGGACCGAGAAAGACGGTTTCGTCGTGCTCGATCGAGCGGAGCTTGAAAAGATTGCTGCTGCCTAGAGGACGCAGAGCGGACGATCACCACAGAGGCGCGGAGGTCGCAGAGGGAGCACAGAGCTATCAATTGGCTTTTATTCATACCAGCTCTGTGCGCCTCTGATTACTCTGCGCTTCTGTGGTTAACGTCGAGACAAGCACCCGCTATCAGAGACTAACCGGCTTTTTCGATGTGCACCAGATATGCCTCGACCATCAGCAGGTTCTTCTCGCCCGACTGGCGGACGACGCCGAGTAGGCGATCCATCTTGACCACTTCTTCCAGCTGCTCGTCGATGAACCACTGCAGGAAGCTCTGGGCGACATAGTCGTTGTCCTTGAGCGCGCGGTCCATGAGGCCGGTGATCTGCCGCGTGACCTCCTGCTCCCACTTCAACGCGGCCTGCACAGCCGCTTCGGCAGAAGGAAACGTCGGCGTGGCAGCCGGGATCTCGGGAATCCGCAGCTCCCCCTTCGTGTCCAGGACGTATTTGACGAACTTCATCGCGTGCTGCCGCTCTTCTTCCGCCTGCTCGAAGAAGAGCTTGGCGAGCAGTATGAGCTGGCTTCGCTGGAAGTGCGCGGCGATGCTCACGTACTGCATGCTGGCGCCGAATTCGTGTCCGATTTGTTCGTTGAAGGCTTTGGCGAGGGCGGGACTGATCATCATCACGGCATGAATTATATCCCGGCGAATGTGTCGCAGCAGGTCGCGCAAACGCGCTGCAAGACCGAGAACCCCGTCAATTCGACGTCCGGCGCGACGTAGTCATCGCGAAGCGGCTCCTGCCGCAGGAGATCTGTGGTCAGGTACTTCTTGTTGGAGTCCGGGAACACCGTCGCGACGGCCGCGTCTTCTCCCATCCTGTTCTGCACTTTGATGGCGCCAGCGAGGTTGGCGCCGGACGAAATGCCGACGCCCAGCCCCAGCTCACGCGCCAGCTTCTGCGCCATGATGATCGCGTCGCCGTCGTGGACGTCGATGATCTCGTCGAGCTCCACGAGATGCACGACCGGTGGGATGAACTCGTCGGAAATGCCCTGGATCCGATGCTTGCCGCACTTGTAACCGGTCGACAGCGTCGGGGACTCCGCGGGCTCGATCGGATGGATGCGGATGCGCGAGTCGAATCGTCGCAGGAACCGCCCGACCCCCATGACGGTGCCGCCGGTTCCGACGCCTGCGACGAAGGCATCAAGGGCGATGCCGGCATTCGAGAGTTGCTCGAGGATCTCCGGACCGGTCGTCGCCTCATGGGCGATCGGGTTGGCTTCGTTCGAGAACTGCGACGGGAGGAATACGCGGCGGTCTTCCGATGCGAGCGCCTCCGCCCTGCGGATGCAGCCGACGAATCCTCCCTGCTCGCGGCTCACGGTGATGACCGTTGCGCCGAAGCTTGCGATCAGGTCTCGCCGCTCGCGGCTCATCCAGTCCGGCATGAAGATCGTGACCGGATGGCCGAACGCCCGTCCGACGGCCGCGAACGAGATGCCCGTGTTGCCGCTCGTCGCCTCGACAATCGTGTCACCAGGGAGCAGGTGCCCGTCGCGCGTCGCCTCCTCGATGATGTGCAGCGCCATCCGATCCTTGATGCTGCCCGTGAGATTCAGTTGCTCCGACTTGGCGTACACCGTCCGGCCGTGGCCGCGCCAGCGGTACTCGATCGCCAGCAGCGGCGTGTTCCCGACGAGTCGTCGGAGGCCGTGCAGTCGCGGCTTCCCCATGGCGTCTCTGGTCAGTTGGCGACAGCTTCCGCCACGACCTGGGTCCAGCGGAGCATCGGCTTGCCTTCGCGGGCGGCCTCCGCGTCGGCGCGCGAGCGGAACGCGAGGTAATCGGACTCCACTTTCTTTCCGTCCGGCTGGGTGAGCTGCGTCGGAACGAACCACGCATCGTCGGCCTGCAGCATGCGGCCGGTGCGATAGTCGGTGACGAAGATCGCGGTGATGTTCTCGGCGGGCGTCACCTTGACGTACTTCGCCATGCAACCCGCCGTCCTGAACGGAAACGGCGCGCGCATGCGGTCCACGATTTCACCGGCCACCCGAAGATCGCCGATCGAACGGCGACAGCGCAGGCACCGATCACCGACCTGCACGGCCACCGGCTGGATAGATGAGCAGGCACCAAGGATCGCGACGATGAGGAACGTGTACAGCGCTTTCATAACACCTCCACCAGAATTGAGCGCGCGACCAGCCGTTCGACCGCGAGTTCCGTCTGATCGCACTCGAACACGATGCCGGGAAATGTCTGCAGAACGGTGACTGTAGCCCCGGGGCTGACGCCCATCGCGGCGAGCCGCTCGGCGCGGTGCGTGAGATCCCGCGTCACGCGCGCGATGCGCCCGCGCGTTCCGGGCTTGAGCAGCGACAGCGGGCGCAGCCGGTCAGAAGGCGACATGGAGGAACCTCAGCGCCGCATTCAGGAGGGCGCCCGTGCCGACGGCGATCGCGGTGACGACCGTCAGGATCGCAAGCCCGATGCGCAGGCCGCGCTCCTTCACGATCATCAGGAAGTTGGCGACGCACGGCACGAACAGCGTCATCACGGTGAGCGCAACGACCGCCTGCACGTGGGTCAGCGCGCCGTCGCGCGCCATGAGAAACAGCCCAGCCGCGCCGTAATCGCGCCGCAGGAACCCCATCACAAACACTTCGGCGGCCTTCGGCGGCAGCCCGAGGATGCCGGTAACGAGCGGTTTCGCCGCGGCGGCGAGTCCCCCGAGCGCCCCGAAGCGATCGAGAACGAACAGCAGCACCGTCCCGATGAGGAACAGCGGCACCGCCTCACCGAGATACCAGCGCACGCGCAGCAGCGTCTTCGTCAGCAGGTTGCGCAGCCGCGGCATGCGCATCGGCGGCAGCTCCATGATGAACTCCGACCGCTCGCCGGGCAGCACCTGCGCCGCGAGGAAGCCCACCAGCACGATCTGGAAGAGGACGACGCCGAAAAGCGTGACGAGCGCCGCGAACGAGATACCGCCGAGGATTCCCATGATCGTCGCGAGCTGCGCCGAACAGGGCACGCCGAGCGCGAGCAGCATGATGGCGATGAGCCGCTCTTTCGGCGTCGCCAGGATTCTCGTCGTCATCGTCGCCATCGTGTCGCAGCCGAGGCCCAGGACCATCGGCAGGACGGCTTTGCCGTTCAGGCCCATGGCGCGGAACAGACGATCGCTGAAGATCGCGAGTCTCGGGATGTAACCGCTGTCCTCGAGGAAGCCGAAGATGAAGAAGAATGTGGTCACGACCGGGAGTACGATCGCGATCGCATACGTCAGGCCCATGGTGATGAGCCCGTACTGTCCGACGAAAAAGTCGCGCGCGGCGGCGAACGGGATGTAAGAGGCGGCCGCGGTGGCCCACGGGTTCAGATACGTGCCGAACAGCCCCTGTTCGAGAAGGCCGACGAGCGTCTGCGCACCGAAGACGCCGACGAAGAGATACGTCGCGTAGAGAACGACGAGGAGGATGGGCAGGCCGGTCAGCGGTTCGCGGACGGCGCGCCCGAGCCACTCCTGGAAGCGTCCGAGCGTTAACTGCCCGACCGTGCGAAATCGCGCCGCGCTCTCGTCGGCCCATTGGAGATGCGGGACACCTTCCTCGCGTGCGGCGCGCGCGCGAGCCGGCGTGGCGAGCGCGTTGCGCAGCTCCGCGAGGCCGCGTCCTTCCGGCGCAACTGCCTCGATGACCGGCACGCCGAGCTGTTCCGCGAGGCCCGCGGCATCGACGTCCACGCCCCGCGCGCGCGCCTCGTCGATCATGTTGAGCACGAGGATCATCGGCAGCTTGAAATCGGCGAGCTGCGACGTCAGCATCAGCGCGCGCCGCAGGTTCCGCGCGTCGGCCACCTGAACGACCAGTTCGGCCCCGCCGGACTGCAGCAGGTCGCGCGTGACCTTCTCGTCTTCGCTGAGCGGCCCTTCCAGCGCGTTGACGCCCGGCGTGTCGATAATGTCGCAGACTTCCGCGCCGACCGTCGCACGCCCGCGCGTCACCGCTACGGTCGTCCCCGGATAGTTCGACACAGTGACATAGCGTCCGGTGAGCCGTCCGAAGATGACGCTTTTTCCGACGTTGGGATTACCGACGAGCGCGATGCGCAGTGGATGCGCGCGCAGCCGCAGCAGCGGACGCGGCATCAGATCCGCAATGGCATAGGGACAGGGCATTGGCCCTCCGCATCGCAAGCCAGGCACCAGCCCGGATCGCTGGGATTTCGGCGACTCTCGCGCGGAAACGAAAGAGGCTGCCGGTTTTCCGGCAGCCCTTCTTTCTTCCGTCTTTTTCTTCAGTCTTTTTCTCTTCCGTCTTTTTCTCTTCCGTCTTCTTTCTTCCGTCTTCTTTCTTCCGTCTTCTTTCTTCCGTCTTCCGTCTTCACTTCGGCGCCAGCCCCGATGGCCCGCTACTGCCGCACGCAGCGCGGGGGGAGGAGGATCCACCGGGACCGGCGCCGCCGGTCAAGAAGAAGGAAGCCGGAAGACGGAAGACGGAAGTACTTCCGGTGGTACTTCCGTCTTCCATCTTCCGTCTTCCATCTTCCGTCTTCCGTCTTCACCAGAGGAACGTCAGTCGCAGCCAGCCCGTGTGGGCGCGGTAGTTGCGATAGAGGTACCCCGAGTAAATTGTGCTGGCGAAGTTTCCGTTCGTGCCGTTGGTCGGCACGAGCGAGTTCAACGTGTCCGGTCCGAGCGCGAAGTCAGACACCTTGTAGTCTTCATACCAGTAAGCGCCGCCGAGCGCGAGGTTCGGACGCACGTAGTACTGCACGTCCATCCGGGCGTCAGTCAGCTTGTTCTTCAGCGGTGACAGCTGGGTGAGCGGAATGGTCGTGAAGACCTTCTGCTCCGGCTTCAGGTTGTAGACGTAGGTCGCCCGGCCGTCGCTGATGTCGTAGCCGAAGCGGAAATCCGTCTTGGGCAGGCACTTCAGGAAGTCCGCGGTCGCGCTGAGCGTCTTGACCTTGTCAGCCTGATCCGTCCACCAATCTCGCGTCGCGTCGTTGAAGGTGAGGTCGGTCGCGGTCAGCGGGTTCGCCGTCCGCGAGTACTGAAGCGCGGTGTACTTCTCTTCGCCATAGTTGACGCCGAGGTTCACCCGATCGGTCGGCAGCACGTCCATGCCCACGCTCCAGGTCCGGTTGTCGTTGTTCCGGAGACCGAAGCCGGTCTGCCCGTACTTGTCCTTGCCGGTCCCGGCTGACGCGTTGAAGTCGAGGAACTGATTCGGCGTGATCGACAGCGTCGTCGTCAGCCGATCGCGCGTCCGATTCGCGATGTCGAAGTGCCGCGTATCGGCGTGCTCTCCGACCTCTTCGAGCAGCGCCGCTTCGAAGCCCGATCCTTCGCGGTTCGAATGCTCGAACTTCGTTCGCAGCGTCACGTACTGGTTGCCCGTGCTGTCGAACGAGACGCGGTAGGTGTCTTCCGCCGTCTTCTCGAAGATGCGATGCGTGCGATCGCTGTCCTCGCGGCTGAAGCCCAGGCCGATGCCAACGTACTTGTGCGCCGCGATCGACGCGTCCAGGTCGATGGTGTTGCGCTTCAGGCTGGACGGCTCGTTTTCCCACAGCGCCGTTCCGAGCGACCAGTCACCGACGAGCGCGACGGTCTCGTAGAGCGGCGTCTTGTTCGCGTAGTCGTAGTAGCGATACTTCGCGTTCAGCCACACGTACTCGTTCGGCCGCGAGTTGAAGTTGTAGACCATCGACACGATGTCGGCCTTGGCTTCTGCGGTCGGACGCTCGAGCGGGGGCGCGACCAGCGCGATCGCGGTGTTCACCGTGGGTGCCACGAGCGATTCGTTCTGGTTCCACTGCCCCACGGAGATGAACGCGCTGGCCTTGCTGCGTGCCGGCAGCTTGTACGAGCCGTTCACGTTCACGGAGAAAGAGTGATTGGTCGGCCACATTACGACACGGCCCGACGAGGGGCCGCCGCTGATGTCATCGGCGCGCAGCGGGTTGTCGAACGTCACCGTCGGAATGTGGTTGTTGAACCACGATGCGTTGTAGCCGACGTTGAAGAGCCCGCGGTTGTTGGCGAACTCGATCGCCCCCTTGACGTCCGTGGTCCGGTCATCCAGGGGCACTCCGAGCTCGACGACGGGATTGAGGCCCGGCGAGGTGCCGAACCCGAACGACATCAGGTTGTAGCCGCTGCGATTCATGTTCCGCACGTCGAACTTCACGTCGACGTCCTGGTTCAGGGCGTAGACCATATTCAGCGTGCCGATATCGCGGCGGCTGCGCAGGTCGTACTGATTGGCGCCGGCGTAGGTGGACTGCAGCGCGCTCAAGAGCGGCGCGCCGGTCCCTGCGGTCTGCAGCGTTCTCTGGATCGAGTCGTCGATCGTGAGCACGCCGTTGCCGTTGTCCTTATAGAGCCGCCGCGTGCTGTCACTGATGAACAGCGGTACCTGGTTCCAGTCGCCGTTGACCTTGAGACGGCCAATGTCCTGGTAATTCACCGTGAACCGTTGATCGCGATAGCCGACGTTGTTCGCCGTCGCCTTGAAGACCCACTGCTCGGTCTCCTTCGACAGGCGGAAACGATCGACGTAGCCACCCTCGCGCAGGTCGCGGAACCGCTGGTAGCGGGCCGCGTCACCCGAGACGCTGTCGCCGCGGAAGCCGAAGTCGATCTGTCCGAGCTTCGGCGTGAACGGCGTGGTGGACGCAGGGACGCTGGTCGCCATCGGCGTCGACTTTGTTGAGTCTTGGGACGACGCGGCCTGCTCCTGCTGGGCCCGGGCGGCGCCCGAGAAGACCAGCAGAAGCGCTCCGGTCAGAATCATCATTCTGGTGCGCATCTTCATTCTCCTCGGTTACCGCAGGAAGACCTTGCCCGACGTCGGATGGTTCGATCCGTGAACCATCTGATGGCAGTTCACGCAGGCGCGACCGGCGATGCGGTTGCTCCTGTTGGTGACCTGCGTCGAGTCGTAAATGGTCGCCGGGTGCCGGCTGTGGATGTGGCACCGCTGGCAGAGCATCGGCAGCTTCGCGACGAGCATGCGCTCGTTGTTCGACCCGTGCGCATCGTGGCAGGTGACGCAGCTTTCGCGTCCGACCGCGTGCTCCCACAGGAACGGCCCGCGCTTCTCGGCGTGGCAGCTCGCGCATGCCTCGGTGATCGAGGAGCCTTCCCTGAGCATCTTGACGTTCTGCGAGCCGTGCGGGTTATGGCACGTCGTGCACTCCATCTTGCTGCCGTTCCTCTCGGTGACCGGCATGTGCGACGACTTGTGAACCTTGTTGACTTCCTTCCGGTGGCACTGCACGCAGGTCTCGGTGACCGTCGTCGTCTTCAGCAGCACCCTTTCGGATTTCGCCGCGTGCACGCTGTGGCACGTTACGCAGCCCACGTTCCGGCCGTCGTGCTTGCCGCCGGCGAAGTTGTCGTGGCTGGTTCGGTTGTGGCACGACATGCACGTCGCGTTCGCGTCGCGAAGTGTCATCGTGGCGGGGTTCCTGATCTTCGTCTTGTCCCCTCCGCCGTCGACGTGCGCCTGACCGGGACCGTGGCAGCTCTCACAGCCTTTTTTCGCCGCCGGGGAGCGCGGGTTCGCCGCGCGCGCATGCGGACTGCCGTGGTAGCCCTTCTTGTGATCCTCGTGGCACGTCAGACAGGTGTCCTCGCCAGCGTAACCCGTCGCCTGGACGGCCGGCGCGGTCGCGGTCTCGGATGCCTTCGCTGCCGGCGCGGTGTTCTGACGCGTGGCGGCGGACGCCGAAACCGAAACCATGACGGCGATCCAGAGTCCGATCGCGGCGGCGATGATTCCGAGGGGGCGCGTTGCGCGACCCATCGTTCCTCCTTGGATGATTGCGTTTACAGGCGCTCGAATTCGATGCGCCTGGCAGCCGTATTGGCAAGAGATGTACCTGGGCGTTTTCTGCCCCCTAACACCTAAACCCGCGGGAAAACACTGAAACGCCGGGTTTTCGTCGCTGGTCTGCGGGGAATTAATCGGGGGAGCTGGGAAATATTTAGCTGAAGCTAACGGGGTGTTTGGAGGTAACGGAATCCAAGTAACGAAGCAACGGAGATAACGAAGGGAACGACGAGGGGACCCCACCCCCCACGCACGCGTTCAACAGACTTGCGTGGGGGGGTGAGGTCCCCTTTCCGTTTCCTCCGTTAACTTCGTTGGCTTCGTTGGCTTCGTTATTAAACTCCGTTGCCTCCGAAGACTCCGTTGGCTCCTTACGCGAAGATGCGTGCGGGGATGCCAAGCTCGGTCACGCGCTGCGCGATGTCTTCAAGCACGGACGGCGGAACGCGCAACAGCGTGCCGCGTGCCGGCGGACGCGCCAGGCTGTAGACGTCGACGCTCGCGGGACGCACGCGGTCGACGGCTTCGAGCCACGCGTTCACCGCGCGCGGCGTGGTGTTGTCGACGATGCCGTCGACGTCGCGGACGAACATCGATTGCAGCGTGAGCTGCCCGATCGATCGCAGATCGGCGATCAGCCGTCCGAGGCTGATCGACGCCGCATTCATCAATCGGAACGTGGTGGCGTCCCCCGCGTCGAGCTTCATGCAGCGCGTGTCGAAGCGCGGCAGACTGTAGACGACGTCCAGCCGGTTCAGCGTCGATCCGTTGGATAACAGCGTGAGCTTCGCCTTCGGCGCGCGACGGTTGCGCACGTGGTACAGCCCTTCGACGATCGGCGCGAACCCGGGATGCAGCGTCGGCTCGCCATTGCCCGCAACGGTGATCGAATCCACGTCGGGGTTCTGCTCGAGCGCGCGATCGACGGCATCGATCACGTCGCACGGCCGCGGAAACGTTCCCTTCGCGGGAAAGTCCGTCCAGCCGTACTGGCAGTACGCGCAGTTGAAATTGCACGTCTTGCGCTCCGGCGGCGCCAGATTGATCCCGAGCGATCGCCCCAGCCGCCGCGAGCTGACGGGGCCATACACAATTCCGGATTGCAGGTCCATCGTCATACTCCCTGATCCCCGTCGTGCTCGTCTCCCCGTCGCGCGTGCGCAGGGTCGGCCGCCGGGTGATCGAGACCGAGGCGGCGAATGCGGTCCCCGAGCGTGGAGCGCTTGATACGTAGCAGCTCCGCCGCACGCGATTTGTTGCCGTGGCTCACCTCGAGAGCCCAGGTAATGAGATGAGCTTCGACTTCGTGCAAACGTGCATCGAGCGATACGCGTCCGGGCGCGCGCGGCACGTCCGGCACGGCGGCCGTCACGTGGAGGCCGTCGCCGGCGCCGAACAACAGGCTGGCCGGCAAACAGCCGACGCGGACCATCGAGCAGGTGCAGGTCTGGGCGATGCGCTCGCAGGCGTTTTCGAGCTCCCGCACGTTGCCGGGCCAGTTGTAGCGCGCGAACGCCTGACGCACGATCGGCGAGACGGCGGGCATCTCGACGCCGCGCGCGCGGGTGAACCGCCGCAGGAAATGGTCGGTGAGCGCCGGAACGTCTTCGCGCCGCTCGCGCAGCGGCGGCAGAAAGATCGGGACGACGTTGAGACGATAGAACAGATCTTCTCTGAACTGCCCTTCGTCGGCGAGTTGCTGCAGGCTGCGCTTCGAGCCGGTGATGACCCGCACGTCCACCGGGATTGCGTGCGTTCCGCCGACCCGTTCGATCGTCCGGTTCTGCAGGACCCGCAGGAGTTTTACCTGGACCGCGCGCGGCACGTCGTCGACGTCATCGAGGAAGATGGTGCCGCCGTTCGCCATCTCGAAGCGGCCCACGTGATCTTTGAGCGCGCCCGTGAAGGCGCCGCGCTCGTGGCCGAAGAGTTCCGACTCGATCAGCGTTTCCGTCAGGATCGCGCAGCTCACCGCCACGAACGGGCGCCGTCGGCGCCGGCTCGAATGGTGAATGAGATTGGCGATCGTCTCCTTCCCCGTTCCCGTCTCGCCGACGATGAGCACGTTGCTCTCGCTGTCGGCGATCACGCGGACGAAATCGAACACGGTCCGCATGCGCGGGCTCTGTCCCACGACGATTGAGTCGAACGAGAAGGTCGGGAGATCAAGCACGTCGCACCGGCAACCGCAACCCCGATGCCAGCGCGGGTCTGGGTCCTTTTCGGGCCAATTCCGGCAGAACTGGCGAAACTTCGGCAGGAAGACATGTCCAGCCGCCGGATTTCCGGCAGCCGGAAGATGGGCGCGAGGATTTGCGCCGGTTACCGCGCAGGCACGTCCCTTGTGATCGCACCGGTCATGACGAGCCGAGTTGTGGAAGCCGCCGACGTTGCGACGCTGATCGAGCGCTACGACCGTCCCGGCCCGCGTTATACGTCGTATCCGACCGCAGTCGAATTTCATCCCGGGTTCACGGCCGAGCATTACCGCGCACGGCTCGCGATCGCCGCCGCGGAGCGCATCCAGCCGATATCGCTCTACCTGCACGTGCCGTTTTGCGAGTCGCGCTGCGCGTACTGCGGCTGCGCGGTAATCGCGACGAAGAAACGGGACGTCGCGACGACGTATCTCGAGTACCTGGAACGCGAAATCGGAATGGTCGCCGCCGCGCTTGGAGGCCGCCGCACCGCCGTCCAGTACCACTGGGGTGGCGGGACGCCGACGTATTTGTCAGCCGAGCAGATCGCACGCCTCGACGGCGTCGTTCAACGGCACTTCGACATCACGCCGGATGCCGAGCGCGCGATCGAGATCGATCCGCGCGTGACCACGCGCGAACAACTCGTGCTGCTCCGCAAGCTCGGATTCAACCGACTGTCGTTCGGCGTCCAGGACTTCACGAAGGCCGTGCAGGAGGCCATCCAGCGGCGCCAGTCGGAGGCGGAAACACGCCAGCTGTACTGGACGGCGCGCGACGCCGGATTCGAATCGATCAATTTCGATCTCGTGTACGGGCTGCCGTGCCAGACGGTCGAGTCGTTCCAACGCACGCTGGCAAGCGTCGTCGACATGCTGCCCGATCGGATCGCCGTCTACTCGTACGCGCACGTGCCATGGCTGCGACCGAACCAGAAGGCGATCGATCCTCTCGATCTGCCGGATGCGATCCAGAAGCGCGCTCTGCTCGGAGCCGCGATCGAATCGTTCACGGGCGCCGGTTACGAGTCGATCGGCATGGACCACTTCGCGCTGCCCGACGACGACCTGGCGATCGCCGCGCGCGAACGCCGGCTGCACCGCAACTTCATGGGCTACACGACGCGTCCCGCGCCCGACAGCATCGCACTCGGAGTGTCCGCCATCAGCGACGTCGCCGGTGCTTTCTCGCAAAACCACAAGTCGCTCGCGCGCTATTACGAGGCAATTGACGCGGGACGTCTGCCCGTCGAGCGCGGCTACGCGCTCACCGATGACGATCATCTCCGCCGGTTCGTGATCGCCGAACTGATGTGCAACTTCCGCCTGGAGCGCCGGCAGCTCCGCGACCGGTTCGACATCGAAATGGGCGATTACTTCAAGCCCGAGATCGAACTTCTGTGCGAGCCCGGAGGCCCCGTCGCCGACGGGCTCCTCGAAGCAAGCCCCGAAGCGCTGACCGTCACCGATCGGGGGCGGTTGTTCGTCCGCAACATCTGCATGGCCTTCGATCGGTATCTCGCGGCGCACCAGAACCGGCCGGTCTTTTCACGCACGATCTGAGGGCCGACATATGACACCTACGGCCGTTCTCCTCTTCAACCTCGGCGGGCCCGACGACCTCGCGTCGGTGGAGCCGTTCCTCGTGAATCTCTTTTCTGACCGCGAGATCATCGAGCTCCCTCTCGGTGCGGCGCTCCAGCCGGTCTTTGCGCGGATGATCGCCAGGCTGCGCGGCCCGTCGGTGCGCCGCAACTACGAGCGCATCGGCGGCGGATCGCCGCAGCTCCGGATCACGCGGGCGCAGGCTGAGGCCCTGGAGGAACGGCTCAACCTCGGTCAGTGCGGCACTCACCCGTTCCGCGTATTCATTGCCATGCGCTACACGCGCCCGACCTGCGAAGACGCCCTCCGCGCCATCGCCAACGCCGGCATCCGGCGGATCGTGACGCTGACGCTGTTCCCGCATTATTCGAAGGCGACAACGGGCTCGTCGATGCGCGAGTTCCAGCGCACGCTGGCCCGTCCGGAATGGCGCGCGCTGAATCTCGAGGTGACGCACGTGGATCGTTACGCGGCGGATCCGCGGTATCTCGACGCGATGGCGGAGTCGGTGAATCGCGCCTGGGACGGCATCCCGGTCGATCGCCGCGGCGACACCGTGCTCCTTTTCAGCGCGCACGGCCTGCCGCAGAAGTTCATCGATGAAGGGGATCCGTACGTCGACGAGATCGAGGCCACGCGGCTCGGCATCCTGGAACGCCTGCGCTTCACCGCGCGCGAAGTGCTCGCCTACCAGTCGCGCACGGGGCCCGTGAAGTGGATCGGCCCCGGCACGGACGAGATGCTCGCATCGCTCGGCCGGCAAGGCGTGAAGAACGTCCTCGTCGTCCCGCTTTCGTTCGTGTCCGATCACATCGAGACGCTGTACGAAGTGGATCTGCTCTTCGCCGATACCGCGCGCGAGGCGGGTATCACCGGCTACTGGCGCACCGAGGCGTTGAACACGTCGCCGCGTTTCATTTCAGCGCTCGCGGGGCTCGTTGAAGATCATCTGGCCCGGCAGACCGCCGCGACGTGCACGCAGTGCGCGTCGCGCAGCAACGGCAGGGTCGCGGACGGTGCTCTCGCAGGAGCGGTCGTATGACTCGCGTCGCGATCGTGGGCGGAGGCATCGCCGGGCTGGCGACCGCCCACGCGCTGAGGACGCAGGCGCCCGACGCCGAGATCCTCGTGCTGGAACGGCGCAATCGCATCGGCGGACACGTCCGTTCCGAATCGATCGACGGGTACCTGTGCGAGTCAGGGCCCGATGGGTTCCTGGACAACGCGCCGGCAACGCTCGCATTCGTCGAGTCTTTGGGACTTCAAGCCGCCCTGATGCCGAGCCGTGACGAAGCTCGCCGGCGCTATATCTTCCGATCGGGACAGCTGCACGAGGTGCCGCTGTCGCCGCTCGCGTTCGCCATGACGGGGCTTCTGTCCGCGCGTGCAAAACTGCGCGTGCTCGCGGAGCCGTTCTCCGCGCGCGCGCCGCGGCATGACGAGAGCATCCTGAATTTCGCTGAGCGGCATATGGGACGGGAGGCGGCGCACGTCCTCGTAGGCTCCATGGTGTCGGGCATCTTCGCGGGAGACGCGAGCCAGTTGTCGCTTCACGCGTGCTTCCCCAGGATGTACGAGATGGATGCGGCCTACGGCAGCCTGATGCGCGCCATGCTCGCCCGGCGCCGCGAACGGCGGCACAGCAACGGCATGGGCGCGCCCGCCGGCCGCCTGACGTCATTTATCGGTGGCATGGAGGAGCTCGTGCGCGGCGTGGAGGCCTCGCTCGGCCCGATCGTCCGGACCGGCAGACACGTCACCGAACTGCAGGTACGGCACATCTCCGCGCGAGGGCCGCGCCTGGTCGGAGCGCGCTCGTTCAGCCTGTCGGCCAACGGCCAGCGGATCGAGGCGGACGCGGTGGTCCTCGCGGGCCCCGCTTACGAAACGGCCGATCTCGTTCGCCCCTTTGCCCCCGCCGCCGCGACGCAGCTTGCCGCCATCCAGACCGCGCCGCTTGCGGTCGTGTGCCTCGGCTATGACGCGGCAGCGCTCGCGCGCGACAGGGGGCCGCTCGATGGCTTCGGATTCCTGGTGCCGCGCGGCGAGAACGTGCGCATCCTCGGCGCGCTTTGGGAGACGAGCATCTACGCGCAGCGCGCGCCACAGGGCAAGGCGCTGTTGCGCGTCATGATCGGCGGAGCGACCGACCCGTCAGTGGTGGAACTCAGCGACAGCGATCTCCTCGCGGTGGTCCGCGCCGACCTGGAAGCGACGATGGGGCTGCGGATCGCGCCGGAGTTCGTCCACATCGTCCGGCACCGCCGTGGCATTCCTCAGTACACGACCGGACATATTGCGAGACTCGAGCGCATCGAAGTCGCGCTCGCGCCCTACCCCGGACTGTTCCTCGCGGGCAACTCGTATCGCGGCGTCGCTGTGAACGCGTGCATCGAGGAAGCGCAGCGGGCGGTAATCCGGATCACCGAGCACCTGCGGTCGGTGGCCCGCCGGAACGACTTCGCCGTGGCGCGCTGACGGGATTCCGCAAGACACGGACGCGCACACGCGCGGGCGGCGCATTTTCGCCGCTGATTCGGCTGGCACTCCGCTTGTGTGTCGCGCCCGCATGGCTGCCACCAGACTCGTCTCGGCGTTCGTGCTCGGTTTCGCCGTCTTCGCGGCCGTGACGCTGGCGCAGACCGCCCCGCCCCGCGCGGAGGATTACGGGTGGGCCGATTCGTGCCGATCCTGCCACGACAAGATCTACGATGCGTGGTCGAAAACCAAGCACGCGAACGCCCTGGATCGCCTCAGTTCGTTGGACCAGGAGAAGGAGTGCATCGGCTGCCACGTCACGGGGCCGAAGACACGCGTTCTCGATGGCAAGAAGATCGTCAATCGTGGCGTGCAGTGCGAAGCCTGCCACGGAGCCGCCGCCGCACACGTCGCGGATCCGAAGGTGAAGGCCGGACTCACGAAAATGCCGTCCGAGTCGACCTGTGAGGCATGTCACTCGGACAAATGTCCGCACTTCAAAGGATTCTTCTATAGCGCGATGATCGGGCTGTCGCACAAGCTCCAGTAGCTGAAGATTCCGCGCGCCCTGCCGGATTTTCCGCACATTGACGGGAACCCGGCGGGCGGCGCGCGTGATTTCGGCGGCGTGCTCCGCGATTGGTCCATGGCATCTCCCCTGCAACAACGGAGGCATCGAGGACACGAATCAGGAGCGATACATGACAGGCCGTCACCGGGACTCGGTCTCACCTCTCACAGCCGTTACAGGGATTGCCGGAGTGCTCTTCGGGATCATCGTCGGCTACATGCTGGGAGTCTCCCAGAAGGAGGCGGGATCGCTCCCGATGGCGGCAGCACCGCTTGGCGCCACCGCGCCCGTCGCCGTCGTCAACGAGCAGGAGCTGCAGGGATGGCGCAACATCCTTGCGACGGATCCGAAGAACGTCCGCGCCAACGTGGAGCTCGGCAACCGTTTGTATGACGCGGGGCGCTACGCGGAGGCGATCCCGTATTACCAGCAGGCGTTCACGGCCGATCCGAAGAACGTGAGCGTGAGCACTGACCTCGCGACCGCGCTCTACTATGCCGGACGCGCGGATGACGCGCTGGCGCAGTTCGACAGATCACTCAAGATCGATCCGAAGCACGGGCAGACGCTCTTCAACCTCGGAATCGTGAAGCGCGACGCGCGCAACGACGCGAAGGGCGCGATTGAAACGTGGGAGCGGCTGCTGGCGTCGGTACCTGATTATCCCGAGGCCGGCAAGGTCCGGACGATGATCGCGGAGCTCAGGACGAAAGCGTCGTAGCCGCGGAATCGTTCGTCGCGCGCGTGACGGAAATCCGGCACGGAACGCGGCGGACGCGCACGTCGTCTCACCCATCAGGCAACGCGTCTACCACAAGGAGCGGATCATGGTGAGAACGGTTCTGGCCGGCGTGATCGCGCTGGCCTTCGCGGCGATCGTCGTGAGCGTGGGAGGCGATCGGTGGCTGCAGGCGGACCCGCAGGCGGCCGGCCTCACTGCTTCCGGCATGCCCGGCGCGTGGGCGGGGGATGCGCGCATCGCCGTCAACTGGACGACCCAGCGCGAGCTGCCGGTCCGATTGACGATCGAGCCGGATGGCCGGGTCAGCGGAACGATCGGCGACGCGGTTCTGCGCAACGGCCATCTGGGGCCGAACCGTACGGCGATCGGTCGCGCGCTGCATGTCAAGACCGATTGGATCATCCGCGGGGATCTCGAGGGGGCCGTCATCAAGGCGGAGGGAGTGCAGCGCGCGAGCGTCTCGGTGCCGCTCAATTGGTTCGAGGATCACTTCGAGGGGGCGGTCCACACCTCGGGCGGCAAATTCGGCGGCAAGGAGTCGATGTGGCTCGCCGCGTTCGGCCTACGGCTCGATCGCGTCAAAGTCCGTCAGTGAGCGGGGCGCGCGCGCGGTTCGCAGCGCGTTGAGCACGGCCACGACGTCGATCGCTTCCTGCGTCATGGCACCGGCGACGGGACCGAGCATGCCCGCCGCCGCGGCGCCCATCCCCACCATGCTCAGAATCATGCCCCCGATCGCGCTCTGCAGCGCGACGCGCCGGAGCCGATAGCTGACGTGCATCAGCTCGTCGACCTTCGACAGCGACGAGTCCACGATCACGACGCGCGCGGCTTCCGATGTCACGTCGCTGTGCTGTCCGAACGCGATCCCGACGGATGCCGCCATCAACGCGGGCGCGTCATTGATGCCATCGCCGATGAAGACGGTCCGGGCGCGCGCGGTCTCCTCGCGGACGATCGCGACCTTTTGTTCCGGCGATGTCCCCGCGCGAATGTCGGACACGGCGACGGCGTCCGCCAGCCGGCGCACCTCGGCCTCGCGGTCCCCCGAAACGATCAGCACGCGCGTGAACCCGTGCCGCGGACTCAAGTGGCCGATGAACCCGCGGCTCTCCGATCGCGCGTGGTCGTGAAAGGTGAAGCTTGCCGCGAACCGATCGTTAATGAGGACGATGCATTCGAGCCCTGTGTCCTGTGGCGGCGGCAGCTGAACCAGGGCCAGCGCTCGCGCGCGGCCCGTCGCGAAGATCGTGACGCCTGCAACGTGTCCGCGGAGGCCGGAGCCAGGCTCCTCGCGGACCCAGTCGACTGGCGGCAGCGCGTGTCCCGCGCGCGTGGCTGCGGCGACGATCGGCGCGGCCAGCGGGTGCCGGCTGTATCGCTCGAGCGCGGCAACCAGGGGTAAAACGGCGGCGCGCGAAAAACCGCAGCCGTAGATCTCACATGTGAGCTCCGGACGCCCGTAGGTCAGCGTCCCGGTCTTGTCGAGAATCATCGTGCGGCAGAGCGTGAGCTGCTCGAGCGCCGCCGGATCCCTGATGACGATGCCGCGCCGCGCAGCGGTCGAGATGGCGCCGATGATTGCGACCGGGATCGCGATCAGCAGCGGACATGGTGTCGCGACGACCACCACGCTCAGGAATCGGATCGGATCACCGCTGCCCCACCACGCGGCTCCCGCAATGCCCAGCGCGAGCGGCGTGTAATACGCGCCGAGCTGATCGCCGAGCCGCCGTAGCGCGGGACGGCGCTGCTCCGCTTCATGCATCACACGCATGATCTGCGCGTAGCGCGAATCGGCCGCGACGCGCGTGGCGCGAATCACGATCGCAAGCTCTCCGTTGACGGCGCCAGAAAGCACTGCCGCGCCGGGCCCCTTCGAGATCAGGAAGGGTTCGCCCGTCAGGTATGACTCGTCCATCTGTCCGTGCCCTTCGATCACGAGGCCGTCCACCGGGCAGATCTCGTGCGGCAGAACGGCAACCTCGTCGCCTATTCGGACGTCCTCTACCGCGATCTCGTCGAGACGCTCGCCGCTACGCCGGTGCGCGCGCGTCGGCAGGCGCGCGGCAAGTGCGCGCAGTACCGCTGTGGCTTGCGCGACGGCATAGCGCTCCAGCGCTTCGCCGCCAGACAGCATGAGGACGATGATGGCGCCCGCGAGGTACTCACGCAGCACCGACGCCGCGATGATCGAGACCGCAGCGAGGAAATCGGATCCAAAGCTGCCGCGGACGGCGCGAATCGCGAGCCGCACGACCAGTGGTATGCCGCCGGCGACAAGCACGACGAGAAGGGGGACGTGTGCAGATGCGGCCCACCCGCCATACCGCATGGCCAGGTGGGCCGCAATGCCGGCCAGGGCGAGGACCGCGATGGAGACGCTCAGGAGATCGTCACCATCTCCGGCGTGACCGTCAGCGATGCGACACGCCGTTCGGCATCCGCCTTGACCGGGCCGAGCATGGCCCGTCGTATCAGCGTAACGCCCGTAGAGACCAGCGCCCAGTAGCGGCGGAACTTCGCCCGCGCGGCGGCATCGGTCGCGATGGCGCGCGTCTCGGTGCGGAAGATCGACTCGCCCGCCGCGACGGGATCCGCCCGAAGCGTCCACGCAATCTTCACGTAGCCGGGCTCGGCGAACGTCGCGAACTCGTGCGGCAGCAGGTCGCGGAACACCGGGTTCGGCTCCCACGGCTTCGTCACCGCCCCAAGCACGATTTCACGGCCGGCCTGATCCGCAAGGATGCCCCACCCCAGTGAGAGCGCCGCGGGCAGGAGTCCGGGCGGCAATTCGTTGTCGGATGGTCTCGCACCGAGCACGATCTCGCGCCCCTTGAACATCGCACGAGCGACGCACGAATCGAACACGTTGAGCTCCCGCGCGGCGGACAGCGTAATGTCCGCGGGCGCGGCGACATGGATGTGATGCCGCTCGACGATGTCATAGAGCGGCATGAAGCGATCGAGGAGCGGGTCCTGCTCCTCGGGGGTGCGCGCACGCGCTGGATGACCGTAGCGCGCCCACGTGGCGCTGGCGTACGCGGCATATCCGAGGGCAGCGAGCGCGGCGCCGCCGGCGACATACTTGGCAGCGGTTCTCATCGGACAACAACCTCCTTGGCTGACCGCCGGAAGTCCGCAGGCGGTCGACTTCCGGTGCCGCCGGACCGTCGCGGGGCGCGACGCTCCGGGCGAATCGTCACGGGACCGGAAGCCTGCCGCCATCTCGTGCAAATCGGCCGCCGTGCGAACGGCGCGGCATGTGCGTTGCTCCTTCATGTACCAGCTACGGAATTCCGCCGGGAAGCCGTCACGCGGGAGTTCACATCATGATTCCAATCCGGCGCGTCCTCTGTCCCCTGGATTTTTCACGTTTCTCACGATCGACAACGCAGCACGTCGTGCGTCAGGCGGCGTGCCCGGTTCTGCCTATCCGCGCCTGACGCGCGGAGGTCACGAGGAGGTCGTCATGGTCACGGCAACGGTCCAGGAATTCCTGCGACGCGGCAACGTCGCGTATTCGGTGTTCCAACACGTGCCCGCGTTCTCCGCACAGGAGGAAGCGGCGGTGAGCCACGTCCCCGGGCGCGACTGGGCGAAGGCGGTCGTCTGCTTCGCGGACGGCGAGCCCATCCAGGCGGTCGTCCCGGCCGATCGCGAGGTGGACCTCGCCAGGCTCGCCGTGCTCGCACGCGCCGGTGAAGTGCGCCTCGCGTTCGAGACGGAGCTGGACTGGCTGTATCCCGACTGCGAGCGCGGCGCGATGCCGCCATTCGGCCCGCTTTACAGACAGCGCGTGTTCGTCGACGAGTCGCTTGCCCGCGAAGAACAGATCGTCTTCAACGGCGGGACGCACGAAGACGCGATCTGCATGCGATATGTCGATTTCGAGGCGCTCGCGAAACCGACCATCGGCCGTTTCGCGGAGCGCCCGCTGCGATAGGGCAGCCGCAATTGATCACGGTCGATGAACGTCCTATCGGAGGTCACATGAAAGAAACCACATACGGCCTCAAGCTGGAGATACCAGTGCCCTATGCGACGGCCGTCGAGCGTACCACGGAGGCGCTGAAAGAACAGGGGTTCGGCGTGCTCACGACCATCGATGTGCAGCACACGATGAAGGAGAAACTCGATCGCACGTTCCGCAAGTACATCATTCTCGGTGCGTGCAACCCGGCGCTCGCACACAAGGCGCTCGAAGCCGAGCTGGATATCGGCCTGCTGCTCCCCTGCAACGTGATCGTGTACGAAACCGGTCCCGTGACGAGCGTGGTCGCGGCGATGGCGCCGAGAGCGGCCCTCGGTCTCGTCGGCGACAGCCCGGAGCTGGCCGAGGTCGCGATCGACGCGGACGCACGCGTGCGCGCCGCGCTGCGCGCGCTGGAAGCCTCCGTCGCGGCTACCGCCCGGCACCCATGAATCGAGGCAGTCCATGCAATCCCATTGTTCCCGCGCGGCAGCGGCAAGAGTCCGATCACGCCAACCCCCGTGACCTGTACCTACGCGATATCGGCTGACGGTGACGCAAGGGAGCTAGCCGGCCGGCTCGACGGCACGATGACGGCGCGCCTACGAACGCCCGCGTTCAACGCAGCTCGCATTGCGTGCCGTGCTCCGCCAGCGCATCTTCCTCTACGCGCTCGTCGCGAAGCTGCCGATCGGCGGGTTGGGCGAACACGGAAGTGGCGGCGGCCCCGGCGAGAAGGGCAACTGCGAGTCGTTGGTTGATCATGGGGACTCCCTGCTCATCTCCTGCAAATAGGACGCCTCGCTGCGCGCACCGGGTACCGCAGAAATGATCTCGCGGTGCAGGATTCTCGCCGGCCTCGTCGGCCACCTGTCATACTGATCCCACACCCGCCACACCTAGGAGCATTCATGCCGTCGCGACTCGACGACCTCCGTCTCTCCATCGCGCAGCTCGAACAGGAGATCGATGCGGATCTGCGAGCTGCGCGCAAGCGGTGGCGTTATCGCCTCGAGGCGGGACGCGTGCGGTTCGAGCGCGAAGCGCGGATCGCGCAGAAGCGGCTG
>DASPXV010000118.1:0-4795 GCA_035637115.1 Vicinamibacterales bacterium | reverse complement strand
CACCTGCCCCGCACCCACGACCTGTCCCGGCTCGGCCAGCGTCTCCACCACCACGCCGCTCGCATCGGCAAGCAGGACGGCATAGCCGGTTTCGTTGCGGGACACGTCGGCCTGGGCTCTGGCGGCGTTGAGCTGCGCTCTTGCCGACTCGGCGGCCGCCTTCACCTTGTCGTAGGCCGACGCCGAGACCGCGCCGCTGGAGACGAGGTCGCGATATCGCGCCTCATCGTCTGCCGTCTGGCGCGCGCGCGCCGTGGCGGCAGCAACGGCCTCTTCCTGCGTGCGCGTCGCGAGCCTCAGGTCCGCGGGATCGATGCGCATGAGCGGCTGGCCGCGCTTGACGGTCTGCCCGGTATCGATCAGGCGTTCCAGGACCTTGCCGGGAACGCGGAACCCCAGGTCGCTTTGCACCCGCGCTGCGACGATGCCTGTGAACGAACGCTCTGCGCGGACGGAGGCCTCCACTGCGACAGCTCGCACGAGGGGAGTCTGCGACCGCGGGTCAGTGGAAGCGGTGGCGTTGTGGCATGCCGCCACTGCGAAGGGCAAACCGACGAGGACCAGGGATGGGAGCGGACGACGCAGAAACATGAAGACCTCCGAGAAAGCAAGGTCTTCAGCCTATTACTAGTGACTAATTATGTCAATAGTCACACTATCCGTTATTGACTTACTACGGGGCCAAGCTGCGCAGGACAAGGCTGGAAAGCTGAACCGGCGCCTCCTCGGCCACATCGAGATTGTACTGGAGCAAAAGCGGATTCACGTATGGCTGCACGACGAGATCGATCGCGTGCACCGTCTCGTCCAGCGGAGTCTTGCGCTCGAATTCTCCGCGTTCGCGGCCTTCGCGAACGATCGCCGTCAGCATCTGGCTGATGCGCTCACGATAGGCGCGGCAGGACGGCCACTGCTCGCTGGCGGCGTAGGCGGCGATGTCGTACAGCTTGCGATCACTGAAGAACAACCCCACGCTCGTCCCCACCAAAACCTTGAACATTTGGCGGAATTTCTCAGTCGGGGTGCTCGCGCCAGCCACGGCCGCTTCGACGGTCGCGACGATGCCGTTCAAGGTCTTGGCACAGATGGCTTCCCCGATGGCCTCCTTGGAATCGAAGAACTTGTAGATGTAAGCCTTCGAGAAACCGATCGACTTCGCCAAGTCGGAGACGGTGGTCTTCGCGTATCCGTACTGACTGAAGTGCTCCCTGGCGGCGTCCACGATCTGCTCTCGAACCGCGTGGTCGGCAGGGCCGCGTGATTGAGGGGCGGCAGCCATGATGTCGGTCATGAGAACAAGATACCTCTCATCGCGCGGCTTGACAACTAGTGACTAATTTAGAATATAGTTACACATGCGGCTGTTGCCGAAAGGATAGCTATGTTCGTCTCCCCTCGCTTTCTCGCCGTGCTGCTGAGTGTCACCGTCGTGACCGGTTGTGTCCATGCCGCGAAGTACAGCCCGCCCCAGAATCCGCTGTCAGGTCACTTCCTGAGTCAGGAAATTGTCGAGCGCCGCGACGCTCAACGTAAGGCGGACCTCCAGACCTGGTGGGCTAGCTTTGACGATCCCACGCTGACGCGCTTCGTCACCTTGGCCCTCGCACAGAATCTGGACATCGCCCAAGCGGCGGCGCGTGTCGCGCAATCGCGTGCCTCATTGCGCCAGGCCGGTGCCGCACTGCTTCCGTTGGGCGATGTGAGCGCGCATGCGGCGAAGGTCTACCAGTCCCTCGAGACCCCACTGGGACGGGTGCTCGACGCCACCACCGACTTCGACCGCACCGCCAGCTCCTACGAGGCCAACCTCGGAGCGAGCTGGGAAATCGACGCGTTCGGCGGCCTGCGGCGCGGGCGGGACGTCGCGCGCGCGGAGTACGCGGCCTCAGAAGCCGGCGCGGTCGCGACACGGCTCACCGCCGCTGCGCACACGGCGGACGTGTACGTCACCATCCGGGGCGTGCAGGCCCGTATCGCGATCGCACGGCAGCAAACGCAGACACGCCGGCAACTGCTTGCCCTGGTCACGCTCCAGTACGAAAAGGGGATCGCTGCCGAACTCCAGGTGAATCAGGCCGAGGGTGCGCTCGCTCAGGTCGAGGCGCAGATCCCCGTCCTGGAAGCCGGGCTCGATTCGGCGATGAACGCGCTGGACGTGCTGCTCGGCGTGCAGCCCGGCACCTACCGCGCCGAACTGACCCCGCCGATGCCGATCCCGATCGCGCCGGGTCTGGCCGAGACCGGCACTCCGGGCGAGATGATCCGGCGCAGACCGGATCTCATCGTCGCTGAGCGCCGCCTTGCAGCCGCCAATGCGCGCATCGGCGTGGCGATTTCGGAGTACTACCCCAAGTTCTCGCTCGGCGCGTTGCTCGGCAGCGCCACCACCATATCGGCCGGCAATCTGTTCACCAGCGGTGCCAGCCAAGCGCTGGGCGTTCTCGGACTTCGCTGGCGACTCTTCGACTTCGGCCGCGTCGATGCGCAGATCGCCGCCGCGCGTGGCCAGGAGGCGGAAGCGCTGGCCGCATACCGGCTGGCCGTGTTGCGCGCGACCGAGGATGTCGAGAACGCGTTCTCCGCCCTCGTCAAACGCGAGGCCCAGGTCGCCATCCTAACGCACGGTGAATCGTCCTTCGCCCACGCGCGGGAGAACTCGGATGCCGCCTACAGAGGAGGCGTCGTCAGCCTGATCGAGGTGCTGGACGCTGACAGCAACCTGCTGCAGATGCGCGACGCGAAGGCGCAGGCCCAAATCGACGCGGCGCGCGCCGCCATTGCTTCGTTCCGGGCCTTGGGCGGTGGATGGGATACGCGACATGCCGGCGGCGCCGCACCCACCGCGCCCCTCGATGAACAGGTCCAGGCACATCGGAAGAGCAACTGGTAACGATATCCAGGGTGCTTGAAGGACAGACATGCAACACATCGACTTTCCAGACGCGACGTACACGACCACATGGAGCCACGGCCGAGGCGAGGTCCGGTTTTTCACCCGGCCCGATGGTTCGCGGCTGCGCTACTACACGGCAGGCACCGGCCCACCGCTGGTGCTGATGCACACCGTTCGCACTCAGCTGGACTACTTCCAGCGAGTGATTCCGCGGCTGTGGGACCACTACACAGTCTATGCGCTGGATCTCCCCGGGATGGGCTGGTCCGACATCGTCCCCGGCGCAAGGTACGAGGAACCAGAGCTGCGAGCCGCGGTCGTCGACTTCGCCAGTGGACTGAACCTGCACGGCGTCACGCTGGCGGGTGAATCGCTCGGGGCCGCCCTCGCATTGTCCGTATCGATCGATCTAAAAGGCAGGGTGAGCCGGGTCGTCGCATTCAACAGCTACGACTACCCCGGTGGACTGGAGCGCGGCAACTGGCTCGCCCGATTCATTGTTACCACTGTGCGGCTGCCTGGATTAGGCCCGGTGTTCGCCGGCCTCGAGCCCCGGCCGATCATGCGTGCCGTGCTGTACGGTGGCTTCGTCGACAAGAGCCAGTTGCCGGAGGACTTTTTGATCGAACTCTTGAGAAGCGGCCGCCGCAAGGGTTACTCGAGAGTGGCTCGAGCCATCTATCGCAGCCTCAAAGGATTCAACCGCGCGCGGCAGCGTTATCCGGAAGTGTCCGCGCCGGTCACGCTGGTCTACGGCGATCGTGACTGGTCTCGGCCCGCCGAGCGAGATCAGGTCGCAAGCGCGTTAGCGCAGGTTCAACGGATCACCCTGCCCCGCACCGGCCACTTCTCGTCGTTGGAGCGCCCTGACGACGTGGCGCGGATTCTGTTAGGCGCCGTTTCAGCCTGACAGACGGCGCGGTCGTCACCTACCTTGTTCATGATGGTTATCATCAATAGTATTTATGACGATCATCATGTATAGTGTCGCGCAGGTTCGGGGAGGGGGCATCCGTGAGAGTGACGCGCGAGCAGGCGGCGGCGAACCGCGAGAAGATTCTGGAGGTCGCGGGCACGCTCTTTCGCGAGCGCGGCTACGACGGCATCGGTGTCGCCGACATCATGAAGCGCGCCGGCCTGACGCACGGCGGCTTCTACGGGCACTTCCCGTCGAAAGACGATCTCGCCGCTGAAATCACCTCGCGGGTGCTCGGCCGCGAAGGCTGGCTCAAGCGGTTGACCGGCCGCGCGAACCCCTCGCTGACTGATGTCGTTCGAAAATACCTCACACGCCGCCATCGCGATGATGCCGGCCACGGGTGCCTCCTCGCCGCGCTCGGCTCGGATGTCGTGCGGCAGCCGCGATCGGTGCGCCATGCGTTCACCGAGGGCCTCCGTCTGCGCGTCGACCTCTTGGCGCGAGTGCGGGCGGGCCGTTCGGCGGCGCGGCGGCGGAAAGCGCTGGCGACGATGGCAGGGCTCGTCGGCGCGCTGATGCTTTCTCGAGCGGTGGACGATCCACACCTGTCCGACGAAATTCTCGAAGCTACAGCGGCATCCCTCGGACGGACGTACTGAAGAGTCAGCAGTGGCGGACTGACGAAGGAGAGCGATATGCGTGCAACACGTGTGATCTGGTCGGCGATCGTCCTGATGTCCGCGTTGTCGCCAGCAGGCGCCGCGCAATCGGCCGGCGGCGGCGGCGACATCGCACGCTTCGCGCAGTCGCCGCAGTATCCGCTGCTGCCGCGCGCGCTCGAAATCGAGCTGGCGCTCAGCGCGGCGCCGAAGCACCTCCGAGAGGACGCGACGGTCTGGATCCTCGACAAGAGCGGATACGCCATCGCGAGGAAGGGCGCCAACGCCTTCTCGTGCGTCGTCAGCCGCCGCGCCGGCGATCTG
>DASPXV010000117.1:0-2900 GCA_035637115.1 Vicinamibacterales bacterium | reverse complement strand
GCAGGCAACCTGAATGTGTCGATTACGCCTGCTGCAGCCATCGCGCATCCTCCTGCTGCGCCGCGAATCGTTGACCGCGGATTGCCTCCGGATCCTGATCGAAGAGCCAGTTCCAGAACGGCACGGTGATCTCCGGGAGCGGCCGATCGGAGATGTCCTCGCCGGGAAACGCCTGCTGGTGCATGCGTGTCCGCACGTCTCCAGGGTCGACGAGAATGGCCGACACGCTCTGCTCGCGCAGCTCGGTCGCCAGCGTGCGCGTCAGCAGCTCGAGCGCGGCCTTCGTGGCACCGTACGCGCCCCAACCCGGATATGCCGCGGTCGCCGCGTCGCTCGTGATGTTCACGATCAACCCCGCTCGCTCGGCCAGCAGCGGCACGGCCAGTTGGATCAGGACCATTGGCGCTCCGACGTTCACGGGGAAGAGCCGGCCGAAACTCAGTACATCGAACGTCAGGAGTGGACCGATTCCCCCCAGCTCCGAGGCGTTGTTGACGAGCACGTTCAATCCGCCCAATTGTCGTGCGGCATCGATCAGCTCCGCACGCACCGCCGCATCGGTAATGTCACCGGCGATCGGGAGGACCGTGGGCGTATGCCGCGATAATTCGCCGGCAGCCGCAGTGAGGGCGTCGTGATCGCGTCCGCCGATCACAAGGCTGTATCCACGCGTGGCCAGGACGCGGGCAATGACCAGCCCAAGCCCGCGGCTGGCGCCCGTAACGAGAGCGATTCGAGTCTGTTCAGTCATATGCGTCACCTTCGATTGCTTGAATTCGGTGGCGCTGGCCTTCAGGCCAGCCTTGTCGGAGCACGAATTCGGTGGCGCTGGCCTTCAGGCCAGCCTTGTCGGAACACGTCCAAGGATCGAACTTCAAGTGCACTTGAAGTCAAGCGCAAAGTGGCGCAGACTGGTGATCGTGGGTGACGTGCTGACGATTGGTGAGCTCGCGGCGCGCAGTGGCGTAGCGCCGTCTGCCCTCCGCTTCTACGAGGACCGCGGGCTGATCGTGTCTGAACGGAACGATTCCGGACACCGCCGGTTCCCGCGCAGCGTGCTGCGGCGCGTCGCCTTCATCGTGTTTGCCCAGAAGGTTGGACTGTCTCTGGAGGAGATCGGCGCGGAGCTCGCGAGGTTGCCGCGCAATCGCGCGCCCGACCGCGCCGACTGGGCGAAACTGTCTGGAAGCTGGACGAAGCGCATCGACGAGCGCATTGCCGAACTCGAACGCATGAAGACGGGGCTTACCGGCTGCATTGGCTGCGGGTGCCTCTCGCTCGACCGTTGTCAGCTCGCCAATCCGCGGGATCGTGCTGCGCGCCGCGGTGCAGGCCCGCGCTACTGGATTGCATGAAGCGTCACGGCGAATACGGCTATGACGCGCCTTACGCGCTGATCGCCTTTGCCACGTTCGGCGCTGTCGGGCTCATCGCGGCGATCGTGCTGCTGTCGCGGGGGAGCCGGCATGCCGCGATCGTCGTCGGAGGCTACGGCGCATTCTTCCTGGCAAACGCGGCCAGCTTTTTCTACACCACCACGCGGGGCAAGTTCCAGGTCTGGCAGACGATCATCGACGACCTTCGCCTCCGCGGCGACGAACGCGTCCTCGATATGGGCTGTGGGCGCGGCGCCGTCCTGACCGCCGTCGCGAAGAACCTGAGGACCGGGCGAGTCACCGGCGTCGATCTGTGGAGCACGCACGATCAATCCGGCAATTCCCCGAACGTGACGCTGCGAAACGCGTCGCTCGAAGGTGTGCGCGACCGAATCACTGTCGAGACCGGCGACATGCGGGCGTTGCCGTTTCCCGACGAAACCTTCGATCTCGTGGTGTCGAGTCTCGCGATCCACAATATTCCGTCCAGCGCGGCGCGCACGAAAGCCGTCGCCGAAGCGTGGCGAGTGCTCAAAGCCGGAGGACGTCTGGTCATCGCCGACATTCGTGCGACGGCGGGCTACGCTGAAACCCTCCGCACGCTTGGCGCCCCCGATGTCGCGCGCCGCCGGCTCGGCTGGCGCTTCTGGTACGGCAATCCGCTCGCGGCGACGAGTCTGGTGACGGCGTCGAAGGCGGTGGGCAGTCCGCGGGTATAATCGACGTCTCCTTCCCTCGCGGATGTCTCATACCCATGGCCTTCGCTCGCTTCCATCCCATCGTCCGTCAGTGGTTCACGACTGAAGTCGGCGAGCCGACGACCGCGCAGCAGCGCGGCTGGGAGTCGATCGCCGCTGGCCGTCACACGCTGATCGCCGCGCCCACAGGCTCAGGCAAAACACTCGCAGCGTTCCTCACTGCAATTAACACGTTGCTCGAAGAGAGTCACACGGCGCCGCTGCCAGATGAGGTCCGCGTTCTCTACGTCTCGCCGCTCAAGGCGCTCAGCACGGACATTCACAAGAATCTCGAAGAACCGCGCGCGGCCATTCAGCGCCTGGCAGAAGAGGCCGGACTGCGTGCGCCGAGGATCACGGCTGCCGTGCGGACCGGCGATACGACGCAAGCGGAGCGCGCCGCGATGTTGCGGACGCCGCCGCACATTCTGGTGACGACCCCGGAGTCGCTGTATCTGCTCCTGACATCGGACCGCAGCCGGCAGATGCTGCGCACGGTGCGCACGGTCATCGTCGACGAGATCCACGCCGTCATCGGCTCGCGCCGGGGAGCACACCTCGCGTTGTCGCTCGAGCGGCTCGCGGCCGTCTCCGAGCGTTCCCGCCTCCGCCCGTCGGGCTACGGCGGGCAGGCACTCCAGCGTATCGGGCTGTCGGCGACGCAGACGCCTATCGAAGAAGTCGCCAGGTTCCTCACTGCCGACGATCCAGACGGCTGCACGATCGTCGACGTCGGCCATCGCCGTCAAATGGACCTCGGCATCGAGATGCCGCGCTCCACGCTCGA
>DASPXV010000116.1:0-3374 GCA_035637115.1 Vicinamibacterales bacterium | reverse complement strand
GCTGCCGATGGCGTTCCGCAGGCTGCTTGGATACGTCCTTCGGTATCGCCGCGACTTCCTCCTCGGGCTCGCCTGCGTCGTCGTGACGACCGGCATCACGCTGGCCGCCCCGAAGGTCCTCCAGTACGCGGTCGACGACCTGACCGGCGGCGTCACGCGCGGCAAACTCGCGGCGTATGGGGCGCTGCTGCTGGCCATCGGCCTGATCAGTGGCGTCTTCCGCTTTCTCATGCGTCGCATCATCATCGGCGCGTCGCGCCACATCGAGTACGACATGCGCAACGACTTCTTCGCGCATCTGCAGACGCTGCCGCTCTCGTACTTCCAGGCACACCGCACGGGCGATCTCATGTCGCGCGCGACCAACGATTTGAACGCCGTCCGGATGATGATCGGACCCTCGATCATGTACTCGGCCAACACCCTGCTGACCTTCGTGGTGGCGCTCACGGTGATGGTCACCATCGATGCCCGGCTGACGCTGCTGTCGCTCATTCCGCTACCCTTCGTGTCGATTTCGGTCAAGGTGTTCGGCAGCGCGATTCACAAACGCTTCGAGCGGATTCAGGCGCAGCTCTCGGACGTCAGCGCCGTGGCGCAGGAGGCGCTGTCGGGCGTGCGGGTTGTCCGCGCGTACCGCCAGGAACAGGCGGAGCTCGATCGGTTTCGCCGGTCGAACGAGGAGTATCTGCTGCGGAACCGGCGGCTGATCGCGCTCCAGGGGTTCTTCTTCCCAAGCATGTCGTTCTTTCTCGGGCTCGGCGCGCTGCTCGTGGTGTGGCTCGGCAGCCGAGAGGTCATCCGCGGCCGAATCACGCTCGGTCAGTTCGTCGCGTTCAATTCGTACCTCACCATGCTGGCGTGGCCGATGATTGCGTTCGGCTGGGTGACCAATATGTTGCAGCGCGGCATGGCGTCGTGGAAACGGATGCTGGAGATACTCGACACCAAGCCTGCCATTGCGGATTGCGGATTGCGGATTGCGGATTCGATAATGCGGATTTCGGACTCGATCGACAATCCGGCTCACGATTCAATCCGCGATCCGCAATCCTCAATCCGCAATATTCGCGGTGCCATCGAGTTCCGCGATCTCGTCTTTGGGTTCGGCGAGGGTCGGCCCGTCTTGAATCACGTGTCCGCGACAATCGAGGCGGGACAGACCGTGGCGATCGTCGGTGTCACGGGGTCGGGCAAGTCGACCCTCATTGCTCTCCTCGCGCGGTTGCACGAGCCGCCGCCTGGTACGGTGTTCGTCGACGGCATCGATGTCCGCGACATGCCGCTGGCAACCCTGCGCAGTGCCATCGGCTTCGTGCCGCAGGAGCCGTTTCTGTTCTCGGACACGCTGGCCGACAACGTCGCCTTTGGATTGGACGCGCTGGACGGCACCGCTCACCTAAAGGTTTCGGGCTACGACCCTCGCAAAAAGGCTTCAGCCGAGCGGAACAGTCGAATTGCCGCCGCAGCCGCAATCGCTCGGCTCGACAAGGACGTGGCCGATTTTCCGAAGGGCTACGAAACGATGGTGGGGGAGCGCGGCATCACGCTTTCCGGTGGCCAGAAACAGCGTACGGCGCTGGCGCGCGCCGTCGTCATCGATCCGCGGATCCTCATCCTGGACGATGCGTTGTCGGCAGTGGACACGTACACGGAGGAAGAGATTCTGTCGCGGCTCCGCGGCGTGATGCGCCATCGGACCTCGATCATCGTGTCGCATCGCATTTCAACCGTCCGCGATGCCGACCAGATCTTCGTGCTGGACGAAGGGCGAATCGCGGAGCGCGGGACGCATGACGAGCTCATCCGTCACGATGGGCTGTACGCCGAACTGCACAGAAAGCAGCTGTTGGAAGAGGAGTTGGCCGCCTCATAGATCAATTTGCGACGCGCCTGTACGGTCTTCCTTTGTGTCCTTGGTGTCCTTCGTGGTGATCTGACCTTTCACTCCTCCCGCAACGCCACCAGCGGATCAACGCGCGTCGCGCGCAGAGCGGGCAGCGCGCACGCTGCGGTCGCGATCAGGCCGAGCAGCGCGATGGCCACACCGTAGGTCAGCGGATCGATCGGCGCCACGCCGAACAGCAGCGTGCGCATGAGGCTCGTCATGCCCGCGGCACCAACGAGCCCTGCGGCGGCGCCGACCGCCACCGGCCGCATCCCCTGCCCGACCACCATGCGGAACAGCGCCTCGGGCCGCGCGCCGAGGGCGAGGCGGATGCCGAGCTCGCGCGATCGCTGTGTCACGAAATACGCGAGCACGCCGTAAATCCCCAGCGCCGCCAGCAGAAGAGCCACGGCGGCGAAGACCGACAGCAGCGTGGTGCGGAAACGATGCCCTTCCATCGACCGTTCAACGACGGCGGCGAGCGTCGTCACATTGGTGAGCGCGAGGTCCTTGTCGACTTCCGAGACCGACCGGCGCGCTGCGGCTATGACCGCGTCGGGCGACTGCGACGAACGCACCACGAACGTCAGCGGATTCTGCTGGCGCTGCGCGATGCTCGAGTACGCGGTCGGCTCGGGCGGTTTGTCCATCCCGCCCTGCTTTTCGTCGCCGACCACGCCGACGATGGTGTTCCATGGCGAGTTGTCCTGCGGCCGGCCGAAGGTGATGCGCTTGCCCACGACCTGCTGCGCGGGCACGCCGCGGAAGTACCGCCGCGCCAGCGTCTCGTTCACGATCGTGACCGGCGGCTTGTCCCTTGTATCGGTGTCCTCGAAAAACCGCCCGGCGAGGAGTCGAATGCCCATCGTGGTGAAGTAATCGCGCGTCGTCGACGCATGCTGCAGTTCCCGTTCGTAATCGGTGGCGCCGCGGCCCTCCACGGTTCCATCGCTCGACCAGGTGGTCCCGCGCAGCGCGAGCGTGCTCGTCGCGCCTGTCGATTCCACGCCTGCCTGGTGGCGCAGACGGCGTTCCATATCGCTGAATGCGGTGTACCGGGTGGCCGCGTCCGGATAGCGCGCGAATGGCAGCGTCACGGTGAACGCGATCGCATGTTCTCGATTGAAGCCCGGATCCACGTTCTGCAGACGCGACAGGCTGCGCAGAAACAGGACGGCGCCGACGACGAGCACAATCGACAGCGCGACCTCGCCCGCCACCAGCAGACTGCGCAGGCTGCGAGTCTCGCGCGACGAGGATTGCGCGCGCTCGGTAACCTGTTCGTTCCTCGACGACGTGAACGCCGGCGCGACGCCGAACATGATCGGCGCCGCCAGCGACAGGCCGATCGCGAAGGCCATCACGACGTTGTCGACCTGGACGTTTGCGAAGACAGGTACGGCGGAGCCGGCGTACCGCGTGAGCGCCGATTGCGCCAGCAGCGCGAGCGCGATGCCGAGCCCGCCACCGATCGCCGAGAGCACCA
>DASPXV010000115.1:0-29134 GCA_035637115.1 Vicinamibacterales bacterium | reverse complement strand
ACCACTGGGACGGGACACTAGGGCGTGATGATGCGCTTCTGTCCCTGCTCGGCCTGCACGTAGCGCATGCGCAGCTCGTAGAGCAGATCGTCGAGCAGCTTGGATTCGTTGGGCGACAGATTGCCCGACGTCTTCTCCTGCAGCATGCCGATAACTTCGACGAGGTGACCGGCGGCGGGAACGTTCGGCTCGACGGGCTTACCCGAGACCGGGTCGGGCAGATCGCCGAACTGCACGGCCGCCATCGTCGCCAGCCAGAGCAGAAAGTCGGTGAAAGTGGTCGCGCGGTCTTCCGAATTCTCCACGTCGCGATGGTACCATAACGCCCCGAGATGACCTCCGACGCCGGCTCAGCCTTCCAGTCACTCGTCGACATCATGGCGCGGCTGCGCGGACCTCAGGGATGTCCCTGGGATCGCGAGCAGACGCTCGAATCGCTGCGCGCGTTCGTGCTCGAGGAGACGCACGAAGTGCTCGACGCGATCGACCGCGGCGACACCGACACGCTCCGCGGCGAGATCGGCGATCTGATCTTCGAAGGTGTGTTCCTCGCACAGGTTTGCGCGGATGCGGGGCAGTTCACCGTGGCCGATTCCCTGCGCGCGATCAGTGAAAAACTGATCCGCCGTCATCCGCACATCTTCGATCCGACCGGCCGTCCGCTCGACACGCCCGGCCAGGTCCATCAGCAGTGGGAGCAGATCAAGGCCAAGGAGCAATCGGACGCCGGCGAGCAGCGCTCGGTTCTCCGAGGGCTGCCGAAGTCGCTGCCGTCCCTGCTGCGCGCCTACGAGATCGGCACGCGCGTCGCGGCCGTCGGGTTCGACTGGGCGAAGACGGAAGATGTGGTGGACAAGATCGAAGAGGAGGTCGCGGAGCTGCGCGCTGCGATTGCGTCTGAGGGTCCCGTGCGCAGTGAGGAAGAGATGGGAGACCTGCTCTTCGCGATTGCCAACCTGTCGCGAAAGCTGGGGATCGACCCGGAGTCCGCACTGCGCAAAGCGAACGAGAAGTTCACGAAGCGCTTCACTGCGTTAGAAGACAACTTGCACGCCCAGGGACGATCGGTGCACGGGGCGACGCTCGAGGAGATGGAGAGGGAGTGGGGGCTTGTTAAACGAGCCGACGGCTAGACTCGAAGGCACAAAGACACCGAGGCACAAAGAACTCCCTTCGTTGAAATTCATGACATAGCCGAGCCGGAGGCCTGTTGCCTTCAAGTACCAGCGCACCTGCATGCGATGAAGCTCCTTTACCATCGGCGCTGACTTCAATTCCACGATCACGCAACGCTCGATGATGAAGTCAATCCTGTGCCCGTCGATAGAGCGATCCTTGTATGGCACCAGGATGCGTTGTTCTGCTTCCTATTTGAGGCCCTGCTCATCGAGCTCCAGGGCAAAGGCCCGCTGGTAGATCAGCTCCTTGTAACCAGGGCCAAGAATTCTGTGAACCGTGATGCCACAGCCGATCACTCGGTGACCGACCTCCTCGACTTCAGGCGGAATTGGTGGCGGAATAATGAGCGCCATGTCAGAACTCCTTTGAAACGCTTCGTATCTTCGTGTCTTAGTGCCTTCGAGTTATGCCGTCGGCGACTGCAGGCATCAGCGAGATGCGCACGCCGCTCCAAGTCCAAAACAGGACCTGCCGTCCATCCGTCTCCATCACCACCGCTCCATCGTCCGCAGTACTGAACACCTGCGCGCCGGCAGCCTTGTAGCGCTCGATAACAGCAGGTGCGGGGTGGCCGAACGGGTTGCGCTTTCCGGCACTGAAGATCACCGCCGCGGGGTGAAGTGCATCAATGAAAACCTGCGAGCTGCTGCCGGCGCTGCCGTGGTGCGGGGCTTTGAGGATGACCATCGGCGCGGGCTCGAAGGCGGCGACGACACCTGGTTCCACTGCATGTGTGATGTCGCCGGGCAGCACGACGGCGACGTCTCCTATGCGCAATTCGAGAACGATCGAGTCATCGTTGCGCACTCGACGGCGCTCCCAGGTGGGTTCGGGAGGATTGAGGACCCGAATCCGTAGCGTCTCGGCTCCCAGTGACTCTCCCGTACGCCGTTCGATCCATGGGATATGCGCGCGCTGCGCGGCATCTCGAAGGCGCTGCATCGGCTCGTGTGACGGTACGGGGATTCCGTCCCAGATCTCACGCGGCCTGAGCGCGCGCAGGATGGGCGGCGCGCCGCCGATGTGATCCGGATCGCCGTGTGTCAGGACAAGCGCTCCCAGACGTGACACACCGAAAGCCCAGACGGTGGGGAGCGTGACGCGACGACCGAGATCGAATGAGGAGCCGGGCACACCGCCCGCATCGATGAGTAGTGTCAAACCATCAGGAGGCTGGATCAGCGTGGCGTCCCCCTGTCCGACGTCCAGAAAAGCGATCCGAGTCCACCCGTCAGGCGCGCGCGGCACCGACACCGCGCGAGTGGCGGCGTGTCCCACGACTATGAGTGCGCAAGCCGTGATGACAACCACGGTTGACGCAGCACGCAACGGACGTTTCCGCCCAGCCAACAGCCCGCACCATCCGGTGTACCATGCCGCTATCAGCCACAGGGCCGGCGGCGGCACATCCATGACGAGCCACGGTGCGACGTCGACGAGCGATGCGGATCGGAGCAGAAGGCGCGTTCCGGCCTGGACGATCCATCCGCATGCGAGTCCTGCGTGCACCGACAGCCCCATCACCGCGACGGCGGCGAGACCGGCGACCTGGATGATCGACATGAGAGGGATGGCGACGAAATTGAGGATCAGTCCCGCGAGGCTGATGCGGCCGAACAGCCGTGCGCCGACCGGCGCGAGCGCGATCTCCGCGCACAGCGTCGCCGCGAAGAGCATCCTCGCCGCGTCGGCCAGCCTGCGCATCCACAGCCGCAGCGGATTCGCGGCGGGATGTCGACGACGATCGATGGCGGCAAGACGTGACGCGGCGATCACGATCGACAGCGTCGCGCCGAACGAGAGGATGAAGCCCGGATCGAGCAGCGTCATCGGCGCGGCGACGGCAGCGATCGCTCCGGCAACCGCGACGGCGTTCAGTGCGGCGCCGCGATGATCCGTCGCGCGACCCGCAAGATAGATGACGCCGGCAAGCGTCGCGCGGAGCACCGATGGTGCGAGACCGGCGGCGTATCCGTAGAAGGCGAGCAGCGCCATGGATGCCGCGGCCGTCGGGCGCGCCGGGATATGGGCCATGCGCCCGACCACCACGAGGAGCGCCGAGAGCAGCGCGATGTTGCCGCCCGAGATCGCGATGACGTGATAGGTCCCCGCCTCCTGCAGGCGGCGCTCGTCGTCTGGATCGAGTCCTCCCCTGTCGCCGATCAGGATGGCTGTTGCGATGGCGGCCGAGCGCTGGTGCCACGGTGCGATCGCTCGCGTGGCGTTCGCGCGAACGAAAGCTCTGAGCGCGGCAGCGCTCTCGCTGATCGGGTTCCCCTTTTCGACGACCGTCACGAGTGCCGCGCTCTTGATGGTGCCGAGCAGCGCGATGCCCTGCCGCGCGAGCCGATCGCGGTCGGATGGCACACCGGGATCGCGGTAATCGAGCGGCTCGCGGAGGAGCACGTCCGCGCGGATCATCCGTCCCGCGCGCCAATCGCTGGCGGTGACCGCAGCCAGCGCTCCCGTGACGGTCGCGCGGATCCCGCCGTGGATGGTGTTGCCGGGCGCGCCGCTGACGTCCGTCGCGTCCATCACCAGCGACACTCCGGTCCCCGTCCGCGCCGAATCCTCGCGCAGGACCGCCGTCACGCGAACCGGGCCGTCCCGCGGAAACTCGCGGAACCACGAAAGCAACGGCGGTTGTCGTGCCTCGCGTGCGGCGCTGCCGCCGGCGATCGCTCCAGCGAGCACAAATCCCGCCACGATGCCTGTCGTCAGCGCCGCTGACCAGTGACGCCAGATGGCGATACCAGCCGCAATCCACGCGACAACGAGTCCCGCGCGTACTGCCGCCAGCTCGGTGGGGAACACCGACCCAAGCAGCACACCGATGATCAAAGGAATCGCGATCAGTACCGCCGGTGCCGTCACGCCGCCGGGGGATGCAAGCGGGACGACGGCCCCCGGGGGTCAGGTCTGCAGATCGCCCGTGCCTTGGGGTCAGGTCTGCAGATCGCCCCTGCCCTGGGGTCAGGTCTGCAAATCGCCCGAAGCGGGTGTCAGGTCACACGCAGCCGAGACCTGGCACCCGGAATGGGCGATTTGCAGACCTGACCCCTGGGTTGGGGCGATCTGCAGACCTGACCCCCGGGGCTAGGCCATCAGGGCGTTGACTTCGTCGAGGGTGGGGACGCTGACGATGGCGCCGCGGCGCGTGCAGCTCACGGCGGCGGCGGCGCAGGCGAAGCGGAGGATCCCCTCCGGCGTGTCGCCGCGAAGAAGCGCGTAGATGAAACCGGCGCGGAACACGTCGCCGGCGCCGGTCGTGTCGATGACGTCAACGGGAAACGCCGGTTGACGGATGAACCGACCGCCGTCCAACATCGCGGCGCCGCGCGCGCCCAGCGTGACGACGAGCATCCCGGCATGGCGCTGGCGCAGGATGCGCAGGCCGCGCTCGAGATCGCGTTCGCCGGTGAGATCGCCGGGCACGTGCTCGGCGAAGATCGGGATCGTGACGGCATCGAGGATCGCCGGCGTCTTCGGACGCGCCGCCTCGATGTCGCTGGTGACGTGCACGCGCGCCGCGATGCCCGCCTTTCCTGCCGCAATCGCCGCATCCGGATCCACGTCGTCCACGTGCACGAGCCGCGCGGACGATGCGAATCCGGCAGGCAAATCCGCCGGCTTCAGCGCCATTTCCGGCGGACGATCCCAGAGCACGATGCGCTCGCCCTGACCCGATCCGCGCTGCAGGCCGTGAGACGTGAGCCCTTCCGCGACGAGGATCACGGCGAACGGATTCCCCGCAGACCGGACGATGACGCGCGACAAATCGATGCCGCGCGTTTCGAGCGCCTCTCGGATGAAGTCGCCGTTTCCGTCATTCGAGACCGTTCCGATATAAGAAGTGCGGAGTCCGAGCGCGGCGCATGCGGACAACGCCGTCGCCGTCTGCCCCCCTGGCGAGCGTTCGTGGCTGCTGATGCGCAGCTTCGACAGCGGACCGTAAGCGGCGGGATACTCCGGCAACCGGTACACGAAATCGGTGGAATTCGCGCCGACGCCGACGACATCGAACAATGGCTGATGACTCAGGGCTTGTGGCTCAGGGCGAGGTCGGCATGATATTCCTGCAGCGAGCGGACGGTGAGCCCTTCGGTGTTCAGCGCGCGAATCGCATACACGGCGGCGGCGGCGCCCGTCAGCGTCGTGATGCACGGGACCTGCTGCATCATCGCGGTGCGTCGGACGAACTTGTCGTCGAAGAACGACTCGCGTCCCAGCGGCGTGTTGATCACGAGCTGAATGCGGTGATTGAGAATCTCGTCCCCCACGTGCGGGCGTCCCTCGTTCACCTTGAAGACGATCTCCGCGTCGATGCCATGCGCGCGCAGGAAATTTGCCGTGCCGCGGGTCGCGACCAGTTCGAATCCCAGCCCCTTCAGGTCACGCGCGATCTGCACGACCGCGGGCTTATCGTGATTGCTCACGCTGATGAACACGGCGCCGTGTGACGGCAGCTTCACGCCCGCCGCGAGCTGCGCCTTCGCGAACGCGCTCCCGAACGTCTGCGCGCCGCCCATCACTTCCCCGGTGGACTTCATCTCTGGACCAAGGATCGTGTCCACGCCAGGGAAACGGACGAACGGGAACACCGGCGTCTTCACGAACACGCCTGAGACCTGGAGATCTTCGGTCAGGCCGAGCTGCGCGAGCGTGCGGCCCACCATCACGCGTGCGGCCACTTTCGCCAGCGGCACGCCGGTCGCCTTCGACAGATACGGCACCGTCCGCGATGCACGCGGATTGACTTCGAGCACGTAGATCGTGTCTTCCTTGATCGCGAACTGCGTGTTCATCAGGCCGATGACATTCAGCGCGCGGGCGATGCGGCGGGTGTAATCGCGGATCTGCTCGACGTGCCGCGCCGCGACGCGATATGGCGGAACGACGCAGGAGCTGTCGCCCGAGTGGATGCCGGCCTCCTCGATGTGCTCCATGATGCCGCCGATGACGACGGCGCCAGTGGCATCCGCAACGGCATCGACGTCGAGCTCGACGGCGTCCTCGAGGAACTTGTCGATGAGGACCGGGCGTTCGGGGGACGCCTGCACCGCGGTCATCATGTAGCGATCGAGCGCGGCCATGTCGTACACGATCGCCATCGCGCGTCCGCCAAGCACGTACGACGGCCGGACGACCAGAGGGAATCCGATTTTCAGCGCGACCTCACGCGCCTCCTCTGGAGACGTTGCCGTGCCGCTCGGCGCCTGCGGAATTCCAAGGTCCCAAAGCAGTTTTGAGAACCGCTCGCGGTCCTCCGCGAGGTCGATGGAGTCCGGCGACGTGCCGAGAATCCTGATACCCGCGCGCTGCAGCGGCAGCGCAAGGTTCAGCGGCGTCTGACCGCCGTACTGCACGACGATGGAGACGTCGCCGCCCCCTTCCTGCTCGCGCGCGATGATCGCCGCCACGTCCTCGAACGAGAGCGGCTCGAAGTACAACCGGTCGACGGTATCGTAATCGGTCGACACCGTTTCGGGGTTGCAGTTGATCATGACGGTCTCGAATCCGTCCTCGCGCAGCGCGAACGCAGCGTGCACGCAGCAGTAGTCGAACTCGATGCCCTGCCCGATGCGATTGGGCCCGCTGCCCAGGATCACGACTTTCTGCCGCGGCGTCGGATCGGCCTCGCACTCCTTCTCGTAGGTTCCGTACAAGTAGGGCGTGAACGACTCGAACTCGGCGGCGCACGTGTCGATCCGCTTGTATGCCGGCTTGAGCCCCTGCTCGACGCGCGCGGCGCGGACGGCCTCCTCGTCGGCGCCGAGCATGCTGCCGATCTGCCAGTCGCCGAAGCCCGCGCGCTTGAGCGAGCGCATCAGGTCCGGCGAGATGCCGCGCAGGCCGACGAGCATCGCCTGCGTGCGCAGTTCGACCAGCTGCTGAAACTGCGTCAGGAACCAGCGGTCGATCTTCGTCAGCCGATGGATTTCCTCGAGCGCCCATCCGCGCTCGAACGCGCGGAACAGTGACCAGATGCGCTGATCGTTGGGCACAGCCAGCGAGCGCTGCAGCGCGCTGTCATCGTCTTCCGCCTCGACATTCGCCGTCGCGTTGATGCGGCCGCCGCTCTTCGCGAACAGCATGTTGCCGCGGCCGAGTTCCAGCGATCGGAAGGCCTTCATGAAGGCCTCCTTGAACGTCCGCCCGATTGCCATCACCTCGCCCACCGATTTCATCTGCGTGGTGAGCGTGCGATCCGCGCGCGGAAACTTCTCGAACGCCCAGCGCGGGACCTTGACGACGATGTAGTCGATGGTTGGCTCGAACGACGCGGGCGTCAGCCGCGTGATGTCGTTGGGAATCTCGTCGAGCGTGTAGCCGAGCGCGAGCTTCGCTGCGATCTTGGCGATCGGGAATCCCGTCGCCTTCGACGCGAGCGCCGACGACCGCGACACGCGCGGATTCATCTCGATGACAACAATCCGCCCGTCGTCCGGATTGATCGCGAACTGGATATTGGAGCCGCCGGTCTCGACGCCGACGCGGCGGATGATGCGGCGGGCGATATCGCGCATGCGCTGGTACTCGCGATCGGTCAGCGTCAGCGCGGGCGCGACGGTGATGCTGTCGCCGGTGTGGACGCCCATCGGATCCACGTTCTCGATCGAGCAGATGACGACGAAGTTGTCGGCCCGGTCGCGCATGACCTCGAGCTCGAACTCTTTCCAGCCGATGACCGATTCCTCGAGCAGCACCTCGTGGACTGGACTGAGACTCAGGCCGCGCTGTGCGATCTCGCGGAACTCCTCGATGTTGTACGCGATGCCGCCGCCCACGCCGCCGAGCGTGAACGATGGACGAATGATGATCGGGAAGCCGATCGGCTCGATGGCGTCGAACGCTTCCGTCATCGACTTCACATAGCGGCTGTTGGGCGTGGCGATGCCGATTTCGGTCATCGCGTCGCGGAACAGCAGGCGGTCCTCGGCAATTTTGATCGCGTCGAGCGACGCGCCGATCAGCTCGACTCTGTACTTCTTCAGAATCCCGAGCTCCCCGAGCTGCACCGCCAGGTTAAGTGCGGTCTGGCCGCCGACGGTCGGCAGGATCGCATCCGGCTTTTCGCGCGCGATGATGCTTTCGAGGATCTCCGACGTGAGCGGCTCGACGTACGTGCGGTCCGCGATCTCCGGGTCGGTCATGATTGTGGCGGGGTTGCTGTTGACCAGCACCACCTCGAGCCCCTCGGCCTTGAGCGCCTTGCACGCCTGCGTGCCGGAGTAGTCGAACTCGCACGCCTGCCCGATCACGATCGGGCCCGAGCCAATCACGAGGATCCGTTTGAGGTCAGTCCGCTTGGGCATCGATTAGGCGCGCCGTTCCATCTCTTCGACGAATTGGTTGAACAGGTAGTCCGCGTCGTGCGGTCCGGGGGCCGCTTCGGGATGGTACTGCACGCAGAACACCGGCTGCTTGGTATGGCGGAGCCCCTCGACCGTGCCGTCGTACAGATTGAGATGCGTGATCTTGACGTCCTTCGGCAGCGAGTCGGGATCCACGGCGAAGCCGTGATTCTGGGATGTGATTTCGACCTTCCCGGTTTCCAGTTCCTTGACCGGATGGTTCGCGCCGCGATGACCGAACTTCAGTTTGTAGGTGTCCCCTCCCATCGCGAGCGACAGGATCTGGTGGCCCAGGCAGATGCCGAACACCGGAACGTCGGCATCGATTAGATGCGTCGCGCTGGAAATCGCGTACGACAGCACGGCGGGATCGCCCGGGCCGTTGCTCAGGAATACGCCATCAGGACCGGCCGTGAGAAGTTCGGACGCCGGCGCGGTCGCGGGAAACACGCGGACGTCGCATCCATACGCATTGAAGCGCCGCAGGATGTTCCACTTCATGCCGTAGTCGTAGGCGGCGATCCGGAGGTTGCGGCGCTTGCGCCGTACGGCCGTCGGCGCAAACTCATCCTGCGGCGACGTCGCCGGCTCCCAGTCGAACGCGCGCTCGCACGTGACGCCGAGCACGAGATCGGATCCTTCCATCGAGGGGAGCGCCTGCGCGCGATCGATCAGCGCGCTCGGATCCGCGTCGCCGGTCGCGATCACGCCGCGCATGACGCCCGCGGACCGCAGCACGCGCGTCAGCGCGCGCGTGTCGATGCCGGAGATTGCGACGATATTGTTCGCGACCAGGTAGTCGCGCAGCGTGCCCTGCGAGCGCCAGTTGCTCGCGATCGCCGATTCCTCGCGGACGATAAATCCGGCGACCTGCGTCCCGCGCGATTCCGGATCGGCGTTCGCAACCCCGTAGTTCCCCACCTCGGGTGCCGTCATCGTGACGATCTGCCCCGCATACGACGGGTCGGTCAGGATTTCCTGGTACCCCGTCATGCTGGTGTTGAAGACGACTTCGCCGCCGGTCTGCCCCGGTGCGCCCGCGGCCTCCCCTTCGTACCAGATGCCGTTTTCCAGTGCGAGGATTGCTTTCATCTCTTATTTGTCGTCCAGCGAGCCGGTGACGCGCGCGACTTGTCCCGCGATGACGCGCGTCGATGTGGTCCACACTTTCTTTCCGATCATCTCGAGGCGCACGACGTGCGAGCCGACCGCAATCTCCGGCACGCTGAGCGGCGTCTGGCCGACGCTGCGGCCGTCCACGAACACGGTCGCGCCGCGCGGGCGCGAATCGACGTAGAGGGATCCGGTAAATGTCTCCGGCGTCGTCGGCGCCACCGCGCCGGGTCTTGGCGTCGGTACGGGTAGGCGTGGCGCCGGTTCGCTCGCCTGGGCACCGCGCTCGAGCCGCGCATTCATCTCGTGCGAGGCGTCCCGGGCGCTCAGCGTGAATTCCTCGCGCGCGACTTCATATCCAGGCTGCACGACGCGCACGACGTACGTACCGAACGCAAGATCGTCGATCGTCAGCGGCGTGCGTCCGCGCCACTTGCCGTTCAAGGTGACCGGCGCTCGCGCCGGTGTGGATTTCACGACGATGCGGCCGCGCGTGGCCGCGGGCTCTGCACGGCGAACGGGCGGCGCCCCTGACGCGCGCGCCGGCGTCTCGTCCGGAATCGGTGGCGGCGCGGTCCTGGATGGCGGAGCCGTCCCAGCTGGCGCCGTGTTCGCGGGCGGCGTGACTTTCTGTTCGCTGTACTGGCCGGGCTTCTCCGCAGTCGCGCGTCCCGGCGCAACCGGCGCGGGTTGCGGCGTGGGAACGGCCGTCTCGGACGCTGCGGGCGCCGGTGCCGCTGTCCGCTCACGCGTCAGGAGAAACCACGCGGCGCCGAATCCGATGAGCAGACCGATGACGAGCATCACTGCGGACGGCAGGATGTGCGATCGTTCGCCGAGTTCGTCAATGTCCGGCTCTAGATCCGAGGGAGGATACATGGGCGCCTCTCCGGCATCAGCCGTGGGAACGATCGTTTCGTGAACGGCCTCCAGCGGTCGCCGTACCTCGGCGTCCGCTTTCTGCTCGTCTATGAACTCGTCGGCGAACCGCTCCGGCGCCACTTCGCCAAGGTCAGCGAGTGCTTCAGTCGCGACATCCTCCGCGTCCGCCGTCTCCTCGTGTTCCTCGTCGAACAGCGAACGCTCGGCGTGATCCGCTTCATCCGCTGCGCGCTCAGCCTCGATGTCCGCATCGATCGCCGCGAGCATCGGGTCGAGCTCCTTCTCCACCTCCAGCTCCCCCGGCGTGGGCTTGAGCGAAACAGCAGGGACCGCGGTCTCAGCGACCGTGGAGTCAGGGAGCGTTTCCCCTCGTCCTGCAGCTTCGAGCGCGGCGGCGAACGCAAGCGCGCTCGAGTACCGTTTCGACGGATTGTCGTCCATTGCGCGCGCGAGCACCGCGTGAAGCGCCGCGCTGTGATCACCCTCCGGCAACGTACCGATTTGCGTGCCGGTACCGGACGGACGCCGCCCCGTCAGCAGCTCGAACGTAATCGCAGCGAGCGAAAACACATCGGCGGGCGTCGTCCACGCGGCTCCCTCAATCCGCTCGGGCGCTGCGTACGGTCGGCGCGTCGGCGCGCGAATCCCGACCTCTTCGAGCGCTTCCACCACGCCGAAGCCGGTGGCGCGCGCTTCGTCGGGCGTGACGAGGATGTCGCGCGGATGCAGACCGCCGTGACCGACGCCGGCGGCGCGCGCGAAGTCGATGGCGCCCGCCAGCTGGGTGATGAACGGCAGCGCCTTATCGAGCGTCGCGGGCGCGTAGTGCCGCATCGCGACGTCGAGCGACTCGGCCGCGACGTACTCTTCCGCGCGATACGCGACGGTCCCCTCCACGCCGGCGGCGATCGGCTCGACGATCGACGGGTGAAAAAGGGACGACTCGGTCGCGCGGCTCAACGCGTCGGCGAGCGCCTGCGCCTGTTCGGGGACGATGTCGAGACGGAAGACCTTGACGGCCACGAGCCGGTCGCGGGTCGGCTCATACGTGCGGAAGACAGGACCAAGAGCGCCAATACCAATCTGGTGCAGCACCCGGAACGGGCCGAACGCGGGCGGCGGCGAGAATGCGCTTGGGTCCTCTCTGGTCAGCGAAGAAACTCCTCGGGCGGATCGTCAGAATGTAACACGGATTGCGGGATCCCCGGCGCATCGACCCGCGTCTTTACGGACGTGCCATGCCTCGCCGCCTTGACAGGTTTCCAACCGCTCTGAGAGAGTACGGCGTCGTGTCTGCCGAGTCCTCCTCATCCGCGGTCACTCAGCCCGCCGGCCGTCTGAAGGCCACCGGTGTGGACGTGCGCCGCTTCCCGTGGATTCGGCGGCTTGCCGGTGATTACGCCTACAACTTCAAACAGGTCGAAGGGCTCTACGCAGGGAATCCTGTCGAGCCGGAGGCTTGGCGCGATGCCGTGCGTCGCGCGCAACAACATCCGCGCGATCGCGCTCGCCTCGTCGACGTACTGAGCGCCCAGCAGGAGCATCGCAACGCGCCGCCCGAATCACGCGCGGCCGCGATGCGCCTCGCGGATCCGGCCTCTGTCGCGGTCATGACCGGCCAGCAGGCCGGCGTGTTCGGTGGGCCGATGTACACGCTGCTCAAGGCACTGACCGCGCTGCAACTGACGCGCCGGACGGAACGCGAGCTCAACGTGCCCGCGGTCGCGATCTTCTGGGTGGAAGCGGAGGATCACGATTGGGAGGAAGTGCGGAGCTGTACGGTCCTCGACGCCGAGTTCCAGCCACGCACAGTGACGATGGCGGATCTCGAGGGGGCCGGTGAGCTGCCAGTCGCCAGGCTGCAGCTGGACGCCCGCGTCGAGCAGACAATCGACGAGCTCGCATCCGCCCTTCAGCAGACCGAATTCACGCCCGCCATCCTCGATGCGATTCGCGCGGCCTGGCAGCCAGGCCGCGGTTTCGCTTGCGCATTCGCAACGTGGCTCGAGACGCTGCTCGGACCGCACGGACTGATCGTGTTCGAGTCCGCGGATCCGGCGGCGAAGCCGCTCGTCGGCGATCTCTTCGCGCGTGAGCTCGCCGCGCCGGGACGAAGCGCGGAGCTCGCGGCGGAAGCAGGCCAGGCGCTCGCGGCGCGCGGGCATGCTCCGCAGGTCGTTCCGCAGCCTGACAGCGTCTCGCTCTTCAGCCTCGATCCGATTCGTCGATCCATCCGCCGGCACGGCGATCAGCTCGCCATCGGCGACGATCTGCACGCGAGCGACGCGCTCGCGCGCAAAGCCGTCGAGCGTCCCGGCGCGTTCAGCCCGAACGTGCTGCTGCGGCCCATCGTCCAGGACACGCTGTTCCCCACGATTTGCTACGTCGCGGGCCCGAGCGAGCTCGCCTATCTCGGGCAGTTGCGCGGCGTCTACGAGCAGTTCGGCGTTCCGATGCCGCTGATGTTCCCGCGCTCGACCGCGACGCTCCTCGACTCGGGCGCGACGCGGTTTCTGGCGAAGTACGCCGTGCCGTTCGAGGATCTCCGCACGCCGGACGAATCGGCGCTGAACAAGCTCCTCGAAGCGCAGCTTCCGGCGAGCGTCGAAGAGTCGCTGCGCGACGTGGCATCGCAGACGCACGATGCGATGACGCGCGTCATCAAGGCCCTGCCGGCGCTCGATCCCACCCTCGAGGGAGCGGCCAAAACGACGCTGGGAAAGATGGAGCACGAGCTGCGGTCGCTGCACTCGAAGGTGATCCACGCAGCCAAGAAGCGCGACGAAACGCTCCGGCGTCAGTTCACCCGCGCCCAGGCGCAGGCGTTCCCGCACGGGCACCCGCAGGAACGGATGCTGGCGGTGATCTACTTCCTTAATAAGTACGGTCCGGGAATCGTGAACCTGCTCCTGGACGAGCTGCCGATCGATCTCGGACAGCACTGGCTCGTTACGCTGTAGCCCTCAGAGCGCTGCGGCAGCTTTCCTGAGTTTTTCTTCGGATGCGTGCAGCCGGCCGCGCGTATCGCGCAGCCATTCCTGGTCGGACGCGAGCGCTTTCCGCGACTCGCCAATCGCCCGCAGTGCTTCGGATGGGGATGGACCACCGTGCGTCTTCCGCACTTCGATGAAGTGGCGCGGGCTCAGGATCTCGGCGAGCTCCGGTTCCGAGTAGCTGATTTCCTTCCCCACTACCGCTCTCGACACCTCGCGGAGCATCGCCGCGAGCGGCGCGCCGGGCCGCTCGCGAGCCGCGGCGATCAACTTCGCCGCGATCGAGTGCGCTGCCTTGAATGCAAGCCCACGATCGCGCGCGAGCGTGTCCGCAAGCTCGGTGATCGTGATCCAATGCTGACCTGCGCGTTCCGCGAGCTTGTCGACATCGAACTCCGCTCCTTCCATCGCGGCCGCGACGAGGGACACGGCGCGGGCCGCATCCTTGAACGTTTGCGCGACGAGCGGCTGAATGTCGTCCTCGGTATCCACGATGTCGCCGAACGGCGTGTTGTGCGCAGACAGCATCAATCCGGCGGCCTGTCCCACCGCCTTGCTGCTGATCGCCCGCGCGTGCTCGAGCGCGACGGGGTTCCGCTTCTGCGGCATGATGCTGCTGCCCTGCACGAACCCGTCGGCGAGCCGCAGGTAGCCGAACTCCCTCGTGCACCACAGAAGCAGGTCCTGGATGACACGTCCGAGTCCCACGAGCAGGATGGCCGTCGCGCTTACGCTTTCGAGCAGGTAATCGATCGTCGCGATGCTGCCGTAGGTGTTGCAGGTCACGCCGTCGAAGCCGAGGAGCTCCGCAGTCCGGCAACGATCGATCGGAAAACCGGTCCCGGTGATCGCGCACGCGCCCAGCGGATTCTGGTTCGTGCTCTTGTAGGCCGCCTTCAGGCGCGTCGTGTCACGTTCCAGCTGCTCGACGACGGCGAGCAGGTAATGCGCGATGGTGGACGGCTGCGCCGGCTGGGTGTGCGTATGCGCGGCGAACACCGCCTCGCGATACCGCTCGGCGAGCGACAGCAAGGCCGCACGCAGCGCGAGCGTGCCTTCAACGATCGCCAGGATCAACTGCCGCTGCGACATGCGATACATCGTCATGTCGATATCGTTGCGGGAGCGGGCGGTGTGCAGGCGTCCTGCTGCATCTTCACTGCAGCCGGCGGCGACGAGCCGTTCGAGATAGAAGAACAGATCCTCGTAGGTGCCGTCGTATTGGACCTTGCGCACTTCGTCGACGTCGATGCCGTCGAGCGCGCGCCGAATTGCGCCCGCTTCTTGCCGCGCCACGATCCCCTGGTCCGCGAGCATCACCAGGTGCGCGTAGTTGATCGCGATCAATGGAACGAGGAATTGTGACTTGGCGTCTTCGAAGTTTTCGTTGAGGACGATGCGGACGTAGTCGGGCGAAAATTTCACGCTACTGTTTCCCCAGGCTGATCAGGTTGGCCAGCAGACGGTACGCGCCGTCCGTTCCAGCGGGCAGCTGCCGCCACAGGCCGAGCCCGGTGTACAGCCACCGTCCCTTCCCGACGCGCGCCTCCACCAGGATGCCTGTCTTTGGTCCTGCATTGTATGGGAAAGGATCCTGCGCGCGCAGCAGATCGACATATCGCGGGTCGCGTTGCCCTATGAAATACGTGCCGCGCTCCTGCAGCCAGCCGCGCCAGGATTCCGGTCCGATGCGATTTGGCGTCATGAAGATCGGGTGATCGGGCACGAGGACTTCGATCGGCGCGTTCTCGTCGGTAATGCGGTCCAGTGTTGTTTTCGCAGGGAACGGGCCGTACTGCGCTTCGTTGAATTCCGTGCGCTGATACTGGACGATCACCGTGCCGCCATCCTCCACGTACTTCAGGAGGCGCTGGTTGCTGGCGCGAAGATCCTGCCGCCGCTCGTAGGCGCGGACGCCGAGCATGATCACGGTGAACTGCGAGAGGTCGCCGGAGGCGAGCGTCTCGGCATCGATGGCGCGCACATCGGCGCCCAGTTGTTCGATGGCATCGGGCACGCGGTCGCCGACGCCCATGACATAGCCGACCTTCACGCCCGGCGCGACCGTCACGTCGAGCAGCTTCGCTCGCACGGCTGCCTCGCGCACGACATGACGGCGGTGAATGTGAGGATACTCGACGACCTGGTAGCCCGCATCGGAGCGCGCGCCGGTCTCCGTGCGCACGATCGCCTTGATGACCGACTCCCCCGCGCCCGCGCCGGACGGCGGCCGCACGCCGAACTTCACCGTGATGGCCTCGTCCTCGCGCGTGAACTTCACCGGCTGGGAGGTGGGCTCAGCGATCCAGCCCGCGGGAAGTTGCAGGGTGACGCTGGCGGTGGCGGCGCCCTTCTGATTGTTCGCGACGGTGACGCCGATGGTCTTCCGCCTGAAGGCGGAAGCTACAGGGTTCTCGGGAGAAGCGGCCGTCGTCCCACTCGTATCCGTGTAGCTTCCGCCTTTAGGCGGAAGTACCTGTTTAGGCGGAAGTCCCTGGTTTGTCGGAGGTACCTGTCCAGGCGGGCTGACCGGAAACACCGCGATCTCGGGATCGACGGTAACGTCGAAGTCCGGCGAGACGTTCAACTGCGAGCGCTTCTCGCCGGCGACGAGATTGCTGTAGCGGTACTCGACCGGTCGATCGACCGTGATTCGCTCGCCGCCGACCGTCAGCTCGAACGTCGTGCCGAAGGGTGTCGGCCGGAACGGGACGCCGAACGGCACCTCCGGTTCGAAGTCGTAGCGGGCCGCATCGGGTCGCGGCGTCCAGTACGGCGTCGAGAAATGCGTAGCGGCGGGGATCTTCACCGACGCCTTGCAGGTCACCGGCGCGCTCAGCTGTCCCCCGCATGACGTCAATTGCCCGTCGAAGCCCCGCAGCGCCACACTATTCAACCCGTTGGCGTTGGCCGCGGCGGCATAGACATTCACCGTCACCGCCTGACCCGGCGTCACCACGCCGTCATCCGCGAGTGCATCCACGCGCACACCGGCGGCGACGGCCAGCGCGTCCTCGAACTGACGTTCCTTCTGCGCAAGGCGCAAATCGATCTCGTAGCGCGCGGCGTCGGCATCGCCGAGCATCCGCGGCAGAGTCGACCGCAGCGCGCGCGTCGCGCGCAGCCCGGTGACGAGCGGCGCGATGGCCGCGGCAACGCCGCGCGTCCGCGATGCGGATGTCGCGTCGAGTACGCTCTGCTGGATTCCCTGCAGCGCCGTCGCGAGTGCCGGAACGGAGCGACTCCCGGTGAATCGCGCCAGTCCGCGGATCGAGACGTCGATCCCGGCGAACAACGTTGCGGGTGCGCGCGGCCCCTCTTGCGGCCCATTCACGGTGACGGCCTGCGTCCCCACGTGCTCCTGCAGCCGGTACGTCCTGTTCTGCTGCTGACCGGGCAACAGCAGCAACTGCGACGTCCCCTGGCACTTGTGCATCGACCGCGCCTCGAGACCGAGCTCGGCATAGGTGCGCCCCAGCACAGAATCGAAGCCGGAGACCTCCGCCACGATCATGTCCGGCGTGCGCGGCGGCGGCTGCGGAGCAAACGAGTTCTCGTCGGTACAGAAGTACCGGACGGCCTGCCACGGCCGCAGGCCTTCTCTGATCTGTTCGGGGTATTTCGCGGGATCCGCGGCCGCGCGGAATGCTTCGCGCGTCAACGCGGCCGACGCCTGGTGATGGAGCCCCCCGGCCTGACCGCCGCAGAGAAATCCGATGATGACGTCGGGCCGGATCGCGCGGATGTGTCTGACCAGGTCGCCGACGGTCTCGTCGTGTCCCCACTTCTCGATCGATTCCTCGATGCTGAAGGAGAAGCCGAAGTCCACTGCGCGCGTGAAGTACTGCTCTGCGCCGTCGAACCGATGCACCGCGAGCAGCTCCTCTGTCCGTAGGACCCCGAGCGACTGCCCCAGCTCCGGACCGATCTCGTTCTGTCCGCCGTCACCGCGCGTAAGCGTCACCAGCGTCGCGCGCATTCCCTGTCCGCGCCCCAGCATCGCCAGCAGTCCGTTGTCCTCGTCGTCGGGATGCGCGTCGGTCTGCATGAACGTCCCGGTGCTCGACAGCTTTCGCAGCATCAATTCCAGCGATTCGGTGTCGGGGTGTTCGCCCGGAGGAGCAACACGAAGCTGGGCGGAAAGCGATGAGCAAGCGACGAGAGCGGCGGCGCCGAGCGCCGCCGCCCGCAGGGCATCGCGAAACATGCCCACAGCGTAAATCAGAACGAGTATTTGAAGCCGAGCTGAATGAGCCGCTGGTCGTAGCCGCTCTTGCCCGACGTCGGGTACTGCTTCCCTTTATAGAGGAGCGTGGAGGCGGGATTGCCGGCCGCGTCGGTCCCGACGACCCGGTTCACGCCCGAGATGTTCTCGGTGTTGAACAGGTTCTTCGCTTCAAAGAACAGCTCGGCGCGCTGCGCGCCGCGGATCGGCACGAAACGGGAATAGCGCAGATCCACGTTGAGCACGCGGCCCAGACGACCCGCGTTGCGCTCCACACCGTCGGGACGATCGTTCAGCACGCCGTCGGCATTCAGGTCCGTGAGCGCGCGGATGTTGAATGGCAGGCCGCTGTTCGCCTGCAGGATGATCCCGAGCTGATTATTATTCCAGATCGCGGCGCCTGCCTTCGCGTCCGACACCTGCGGCGCGATCACGGTCGAGAGCGAGAACGTGTGCCTCTGGTTGAACGGCGTGACCCCCTTCTCGCGATCGAGGTTGGAAGGATCCGACACGCGGTCGTCGCCGCTGCCCACGACGTAGCTGCCGGTGAGCGGCGCGTTGTCAACGGCGCGCGCGAGCGTGTAGGTTGCCGTCGCCATCCATCCGTGCGTCATCCGCTTCGTGGCCATCGCGGTGAAGGCGTTGTAAGTGGATTCGCCGATCGACTTGAACATGTTCACCTGGTTGAACGTCGTGTCCACGCGCGTCCCCGGCGAAACGGCCGTCGAGTAGATCGGCCGCCCGTCGGGCAGTGTCGCGCCCGTCGGGATCAGATTCACGTCGATCAGGACGGGCAGGTTGCGGCCGATCGAATTGACGTAGCCAATCGACACGGACATGTTGGTCGTCAGCGCGCGCTCGACCTGCACGTTGCTCAACCACGCCTGCTGCGTCTCGAAGTCCGGATCGACGACGGTGATGCTCTGGCGCGGCAGCACGAACGTGGATGGCACGTTCGCGAGACTGCCGGGGAACGCGGGCGCCCCGGCGCTGGTGCCGGAGATCGACACCGTAAAGCTCGCGGGATCGCCGTTATTCAGAATCGCGTTGTCATAAAAGTCGAGCAACGGCGGCTCGTACATCAGGCCCGTGGAGGCGCGGACCACGGTGCGTGCGGCAGAATCGAGCGTCCATGACAGGCCGGCGCGCGGCCCGACGTTGTTCTTGTCAGTCTTGAACGACTGCGAGTACGGATTCGCCGCGAACGGCCGCGAAGACGGCACATCAAAGAGGTCGTAGCGGATGCCGTAGAGCACTTTGAGCTGGGGCGTGACCTGCCAGTCGTCCTGCGCGAAGAGCCCGTAGAAGCCGGAGTCGTATTCCGCCGAGCGGTTCCCGAACAACTGCTGAAGCGTCGAGTAGCCGAGCGGCGCGGCGCCGCTCTTCGCGGTGAGGTAGGCCGCGGTGCTCGGGAAGGTATACACGAACTGCTCGCCACGCACGCGGCGATCGGCGATCCACTGCGCGTCGATGCCGGTCTTCAAGGCGTGCTTGCCTCGAATCCAGCTCACGTTGTCGATCACCTGCGAGATGCCCTGATTGAAGTCGAAGCCGACGGAATTCGTGTCACCGAGACGGGCGCCGCCGAATTGCGCGATGCCGCTGACCGTGATCGCCGGGCCGTCCACCGACGAGCCCTGCGTCCGGAACTGGTGCCGCCGCGCGTACTGGACACGCAGTTCGTTCAACATGCTGCGGCCGATCTGCGACACGAGCTGAGCCGACGCCGAATCCATGCGATCGGTGAAATCGGTGGCGCGGTCGGTCGTGGTCAATCCGCCGCCGATGTTCGATGCGGAGAAGTTCTTGAACAGGAAATACCGCACCGCCAGCTGGTTCGCGGCGTTGAAGCGGTAATCCGTCTTGCCGAACGCGAAGTTCACTTTCTGGTGCGCGGGGATGACGCCGCTCGACGGCAGCGTGATGCCGAGCGCGTCGGCGTTCGCCTGCGTGACGGTGATCACTTGTCCGCCGGTCACGAGGCTGCGATCCACGTACTCGTACGCCCCGTAGTAGTGCCATTTGTCCGTCTTGATCGGTCCGCCCAGCGCCGCGGTGAGGTCGTTCGCCTCCGTGTCCGGCTTGCGCGCGCCAGTCGCGAGGAAGAAGGGCTTCTCGGAAAACGGATTGCGCTTGAAGCGGAAGCTCGCGGACCCGTGCACGTTGTTGGTCCCTGAAGGGGTAATCGCGTTGTAGACCATCCCCGTCGTCTGCCCGAACTCCGGTGCGAAGCCGTTCGTGATGACTTTGACTTCGCGGACGAGCACTTCGGAGACCGGCAGCATCCGAAGCCCCGCGCGATCCTTCTCGGTGTTCGTGTTGCCATCGAGCTGATAGTTGGTGTGCATCTGGCTGCCATTCGCGTTGATGCGCGGCACGCCGAACTCGTTGTTCTCGTAGCCCGTCACGTTCGCCTGGAGGAACGCAAAGTTGTACGGATTGCGCGAGACGAGCGGAAGGTTCGTCACCTCGGCCTCGCCGATGGTGCGGCCGAGATCGATGCGACCGGGCTGCGCGACCGGCGATTCGCCGGTCACCGTGATGGTTTCCGACACGTCGCCGACGCTGAGCGAGATGTCGATCAACGCGGTCTGGCCGGCCTGCAGCGTAATGCCCTTCTGCTCGAATTTCTTGAAGCCCTGCAGTTGCGCGACGACGTCATATTTGCCGAGGGGCAGCAGCGGCGCGCGGTATTGACCTCGCTCGCCGGTGATCACGGCGCGCTGCGCGCCGGTTTCCGTGTTCGTGATGGTGACCGTCACACCGGGGAGCGCGGCTCCACTGGTGTCCTTGATCGTGCCTTCGATGCTGCCGTTGATTGCCTGCGACTGCGCAGCCGCGGGCAGCGATGTGCCGAGCAGCAACAGCGCCGCGAGCAGCCGCATGGACCATAAGCGAATCATGAACGCTCTCCTCAGAAATGAACCGTCTCGTGCCTGGCCGCGCGTCAGCGCGGCGAGTGCCTAGCCGCGCGTCAGTGCGGCGAGTGCCTGGCCGCGCGTCAGTGCGGCGAGTGCCTAGCCGCGCGTCAGTGCGGCGAGTGCCTAGCCGCGCGTCAGCGCGGCGATCAAATAAGACGCCCGGTGTACAATGCGGGTTGCAGCCAGGTGAACACGGTCCGTCCCCCAAAGCCCGCCGCGAAGTCCCCTTCGCGTTCCCGCCTGGCGTTTCTGCGCGGGCGGAGCTGGAAATTCTACGCCGTCTTGGCGGTCGGCATCCCACTCGTCCTCTTCACGATAGTCGTCAGCTACTACTACGTGATCTTCTCGCGCATGATCGATGCGCGCATGCACGGAGAGTTCCAGCGGACCGATCCGCGGATTTTCGCCCGCCCGCTGACCGTCCGGCGCGGCCAGCGCGTGACCCTGCAGCAGATGGTGGATCGGCTGAACGACCTCGGTTACGCCCAGCGTTCGCCGGTGGAACAGCCTGGACAGTTCGCCATTGGACGCGACGCGCTCGCCGTCGTTGCGCGCAGCGGCGACCACGCCGGACAGACGATCCGGTTTGTTTTTGCGCCGACGACCCCCAAGGGAGGGGGCGGCGGTCTTCAATTCATTGAATCGGTATCCAAAAAACAACGGCTCGAGTCGATCGAGCTCGATGCGCCGCTGCTGACGGCGCTGGTCAGCGAAGCGCGCGAGAAGCGGCGCGACGTGCCCCTGGCCGCGATCCCGCCGCGCATGATCCAGGCGGTCATGGCGATTGAGGATCGCCGGTTCTACGATCATTCCGGCGTCGACTGGATCGGTACCACCCGCGCCGTGGTGACCAACCTCTTTGGCAGCCGCAAATACGCCGGCGGCGGCAGCACGATTACCCAGCAGCTGGTGAAGAACACGTTCCTCACGTCGATGTGGGGCATGGCGAAGGCGCGGGAAAAAGATCCACGCCGCAAATTCACCGAGTGGCTGATGTCGATCGCCCTCGAGCGGCGGCTGTCGAAGGACAAGGTCCTCGAGCTGTATCTCAACGACGTCGATCTCGGACAGCGCGGATCCTTCGCCATCCGCGGCGTCCCGGAAGCGGCGCGGCTGTTCTTCGGCAAGGACGTCAGCAACCTGAGCCTCGTCGAAGCGGCCACCATCGCCGGCGTCATTCAGGCGCCGTCGCGCTACGCGCCGTTCAGCTATCCGGACCGCGCGAAGGAGCGGCGCAATCTCGTGCTGAACGCGATGGCCGACACCGGCTACATCAGCCAGGACGCCGCCGACCGCGCGTCCCGCGAGCCGGTGCAGGTCGTCGCCCGGGCCCTGGAGTCCGAGGCGCCGTACTTCGTCGATTACCTCACGCAGGAGCTCCAGGAGCGGACCAAGGCGATGGGGGCTGTCGATGTCTACACCACGCTCGACCTGCACCTGCAGCGCATCGCGCAGGACGCGGTCCGCGAAGGGCTCACGCGGGTGGACGGCATGCTGTCGAAGCGCCGTCCGCGCTTCCCGCAGGCGGCGCTGATTGCCATCGATCCGCGCACAGGCGAGATTCTCGCGATGGTCGGCGGGCGCTCTTACAACCAGTCGCAGTACAACCGTGCCGTAACCGCGAAGCGCCAGCCAGGATCGGTGTTCAAGCCGTTCGTCTATCTCGCCGCGTTCGAGCGCGCGCAGGTGGAAGGACGCACCGACATCACACCCGCGACGATTGTCGTGGACGAACCGACGTCGTTCACGTTCAACAACCAGATCTGGACGCCAGGGAACTACGACAACGAGTACGACGGCCCGATTACGCTGCGCCGCGCGCTCGCCCATTCGCGCAACATCGCAACCATCAAGCTGGCGGAATCCACCGGCTTCGACAACGTGGCGTCCGTCTGGCGCCGCTTCGGGATCGGAACGCCGCCGAAGGGTTATCCCTCGATCGCGCTTGGCGTCTTCGAAGCGTCACCGTTAGAGATCGCGACGGCCTACACCGTATTCCCGAACGGTGGCGAGATCCGCCAGCTCCATGGTCTCTCACGCATCGTCAGCGAAGGCAACAACCTGCCACTCGAATTGCCGCCGCCGAAAACCGTCGCGCGCAAGGACACGACGTTCCTCGTCACGAACATGATGCGCAGCGTGCTGAACGAGGGCACCGGCGCAGGCGCACGCGGCAACGGCTTTACGCTGGACGGCGCTGGAAAGACCGGAACGACGAACGATCTGCGCGACGCCTGGTTCGTCGGCTTCACGCCGGGGCTCCTCACGGTCGTCTGGGTCGGCCTCGACGACAACCAGGCCCTCGGCCTCAGCGGCGCCCAGGCCGCGCTGCCGATCTGGACGCAGTTCATGTCCCGCGCGCTCGCGGGTCACGCGAACCAGACCTTCGACGTGCCGCCGGGGATCGTCTTCGTCGACATCGACAAGGACACGGGCAAGCTCGCCACGCCCGCGTGCCCGAAAGTATTCCGCGAGGCGTTCCTCGCCGGGACCGAGCCGACCGAGATCTGCCACGAGCACTATTTTTAGGGAGCTTCCACTCGCGGACTTCCGCCTAAAGGCGGAAGCTACACAGTCTGACCGGACTTCCGCCTAAAAGGCGGAAGCTATGCGGTCGGCCCGATTTTCCGCCTGAAGGCGGAAGCTACACACGCGCAAACAGCAGAGTAGCTGCCGCCTTTAGGCGGAAGTGCCAGTGTTACAATCAGTTGCTTAACTCCTATTCTCTGAGGTGTACGTGAAGTCGAAGGCTCTGCTGTGCGTGTTGGTCGGCGTCGGGATGGTTTCAATTGGTGCCTGCCGCAAGGCGCCCGGCGCGCAGGCGCAGGGCACGGTCGCGGCACAGGGATCGAGCGCGGCCGTGGCCGGGCAGGCCGGATCCGGACAGCCCCCGGCGCCCGTTCCCGCCAAGCCAGTGGCCGAGCAGCTGCCCGCGGTCGTTGCGCGCGTGAATGGCGAGGCGGTGAAGAAGGAAGCGTTCGAGCAGATGATCAAGACGATCGAGGCGCGCGCGGGACAGCCGATCCCGGCTGAGCGGCGCGACGAGATTCTGCGCGGCGCGCTCGACCAGATGATCACCTACACGCTGCTGTCGCAGGAGAGCAAGAATCGCGGCATCAAGATCGAAGACGCGGAAATCGAATCCAAGATGGCGGAGCTGAAGGGGAAGTTCCCCACGCAGCAGGCATTCGAAAAGGCGCTGAAGGACCGCGGGATGACCGTCGACAGCCTGCGCAACGACGCGCGCGTCGACATCAGCGTGTCGAAGCTGATGGATGCCGAGGTGGCGACGGTGCCCGGGCCGAGCGACGCCGAAGCGAAGGACTTCTACGACAAGAACCCCGACAAGTTCAAGGAAGAGGAGTCGGTCCGCGCGAGCCACATCCTGGTGCGCGTCGACGACAAGGCGGACGCCGCGACGAAGCAGAAGGCGCGCGCGGAGATCGACTCGGTGCTGAAGCAGGCCAAGGGCGGCACTGATTTCGCCAAGCTCGCGCAGGAGCACTCGCAGGACGGCAGCGCCGCGCAGGGAGGCGATCTGAACTACTTCCCGAAGGGACAGATGGTCCCCGCATTCGACAAGGTCGCATTCGAGCTCAAACCCGGGCAGATCAGCGACGTGGTGACGACGCAGTTCGGGTACCACATCATCAAGGTCGTGGATCACAAGGCCGGACGCACCGTGCCCTTCGAAGAGGCGCAGGCGCGGATCAAGGAGTTCCTCGGCGGCGAGAAGAAGAAGGAGCACGCCGACGCGTTCATCGAGGGGTTGAAGAAAAAGTCGAAAATCGAGGTCCTCATCTGAACGAAGAGGTTCTCCCCGCAGCGGCGGCCGCGCTGCAGCGCGGTGAACCTGCGGCGCTGGTGACGATCGTCCGTTCGAACGGCTCGACGCCACAACGCGCCGGCGCCAAGATGCTCGTCTTCGCTGACGGCCGGATCATCGGCACGATCGGCGGCGGCTGCTACGAGAACGACGCCATCGGACGCGCGCGCGAAGCAATCGCATCCGGCAAGCCCGCGCTCGTATCGTTCGATCTCAACGACGACTTCGTGCAGGAATCAGGCCTCATCTGCGGCGGCCAGATGGAGGTCTACATCGATCCAATCGCGCCGGCGCCTCCCCTCTATATCGTCGGCGCCGGCCACGTCGGCTGGCATCTCGCGCGGATGGCGTCCGAAGCGGGCTTCCGCATCCACGTCATCGACGATCGCGAAAAGTTCGCCAACGCAGAGCGCTTCCCCGCGGCCGAGAACATCGAAGTGGACGATATCGGCGCCTGGCTGCACCGCGCCGATTTGCCCCCGACCGCCTACGCCGTCGTGGTCACCCGCGGCCACACGCACGACTTCGAGGCGCTGCGCGCGCTCGCGGCGCGCGACCTGCGTTACGTCGGCTTGATCGGCAGTCGCGCCAAGGTGGCGCGCATCTTCGAGGCGCTCGAAGGTGAAGGGATGCCGATCGAATGCCTCCGCCGCGTCCATGCTCCGATCGGTCTCGACATCGGCGCCATCACGCCGGCCGAAATCGCTGTCAGCATCCTGGCGGAATTGATCGCCGTCAGGCACGGCCGCGACGTCTCGGCCACATCAATGAAGTGGATGCCGCACGGACGGCCCACGTCTTGATCGCCAAGACAAGCGACAACTCAATTCTGATCCGTAACGCGACCGTCCTGACGATGAACGACGCGCTCGACATCGTGCAGGGATCGGTCTCGGTGCGCGACGGCCGGATCGTCTCCGTCGGCGCGGAGCCCGCCGACAGGCATCACGCGACCATCGATGCGGGCGGCGCGTACCTGCTCCCCGGCTTCATCCAGACGCACGTGCACCTGTGCCAGTCGCTGTTCCGCGGCTACGCCGACGACATGCCGCTTCTCGACTGGCTGCGGCGGCGCGTGTGGCCGATGGAGGCGGCGCACACGCCGGCGACGCTGCGTGCGTCCGCTCGGCTCGCGGCGGCGGAACTCCTCGCGAGCGGCACGACGACGGCGCTCACCATGGAGACCGTGCACGACACGGACGTGGTGTTCGAGGCGCTCGACGAAATGGGCCTCCGCGCCGTTGTCGGCAAGTGCATGATGGATTCGGATCACGACGTTCCGAAGCGCCTGCAGGAAGAGACGCGCGCGTCGATCGACGAGAGCGTCGCGCTGCGCAAGCGGTGGGATGGCAGGGCGAACGGCCGGTTGCGCGCAGCGTTCGCGCCGCGGTTCGCTGTGTCCTGCTCGCGCGAGCTGCTCGAAGCGGTCGCCGCTCTGTCGGCGCAGGACCGCGTCATCGTTCACACCCACGCCTCGGAGAATCGCGACGAAGTTGAAGTCGTGCGGAAGCTCTCGGGCGGCTTCAGCAATCTCGAATATCTCGCCGACACCGGTCTCGCAACACCGCATCTGTGCACCGCGCACTGCGTGTGGGTCACCGAGAGCGAGCAGGCGCTGCTCGCCGAGCGGGACGTCAAGGTGATGCACTGCCCCAGCTCGAACCTGAAGCTCGGATCGGGGCTCGCGCCCGTCGCGGAGATGCGCGCACGGGGAATCTCGGTGTCGCTGGGCGCAGACGGCGCGGCGTGCAATAACCGCCTCGACATGTTCGACGAGATGCGGCTCGCGGCCACATTACAGGCCGTACGCCGGCAACCGGGCGCCCTGACCGCGCGTGACGCCGTGTGGATGGCGACACGTGAAGGCGCGCGAGCGCTCGCCATGGAAAAAGAAATTGGGTCGATCGAACCAGGCAAGCGGGCCGACCTCATCCTTATTAACAGGAACAGCGTGCACCAGGCGCCGGACCCCGACCCGTGGTCCACGCTCGTTTATGCGTCCCGCGGCACGGACGTTCGGCTGACGATGGTGGACGGCCGCATTCTGGTAAGTGACTTCCTCCTGGTAAATGAAGACGTCAGGGGAATTGCCGACGAAGCCCGGACGGCGGCGGCGGCGCTCGCGGCCCGTCTTCGCTAAAGCTACGGCGCGGCAGGCTCCGGTGTATAATTTAGCAATCGCATTGAGCGACTGCTAAACATGACCCGTCATCCTGAATTACCGGAACGAGATAGACGGATCCTCGGCGCGGTGGTGCAGGCCTATATCGACCACGGCGAACCGATTTCTTCGCTGTGGCTGGCCAGCCGCGGGTTCGGGGTGTCGTCTGCCACGCTCCGCAATGTGATGGCGCGTCTTGAAGAGCTGGGTTATGTTCGGCAGCCGCACACGTCGGCAGGGCGCGTACCCACGGACATGGGCTACCGCTCCTATGTGGATCAGCTGCTGTCGGAGCGCCGCACGGCCCGCCTCGCACCGGACGTTGAAGAACGGCTGCGCCGCGCCGGAACCGTCGAAGACGTGCTGTCGCACGCCTCGCAGGAGATCTCCCGCGCGTCGCACCAGGTCGGCTTCGCGATGGTCCCCGCGACCGAAGCGACGTTCGAGCACCTCGATTTCGTCCCGCTCGACCTCGGACGTATCCTTGTCGTGCTCGTCTCGACCGGCGGACACATTTCCCATCGCGTCATCGAGCCGCAGGAAGCATTTTCGCGCACCGACCTGCAGCAGGCGGCCAACTTCCTGAACTCCGAGTTCAAGGGACACTCGCTCACCGAGATCCGGCAGGCGATCGTCGACCGACTCGGCGAGGACCGCACGCTGTACGACCAGTTGAGCGCCCTCGCACTTCGTCTCGCGAGCTCGACATTCGAGGGTCTCGAGCGCCAGCCATCGGTATACATCCAGGGGACGGCGCTTCTGCTCGAGATGGCCGTCGGGCACGATCCGGAGACGACGCTCGCGACGATGCGCGCGCTCGTCCGCATAATTGAAGAAAAATCACGGCTGGTGAAGCTGATCGACGCCTGCATGGACGGCAACGGCCTGACCGTCTACATTGGCTCCGAGCACCAGGATCCCGGCTTGCAGAACTTCAGCGTCGTGACATCGACGTATACCGACGGCAGGCGGACCGGTGCCGTCGGCATCATCGGTCCGACCCGGATGCGCTACTCGCGGGCGATCAATGTAGTCGACAGCCTGTCGCGCACGATCAACAGAGTTTTCGATAATAGTTAGCACTTGCCAGTAAACGATGTCAGACGAAACCTTCGAAACACCCGATCCGCCGGCGGCAACGACACCCGACGAATCCGCGGCGACCGCCGATCCGGCTGAACTGCAGAAACAGCGCGACGACTATTACGATCGCCTGCTGCGCAAGACCGCGGAGTTCGAAAACTACCGCAAGCGCACCGATCGCGAGCGCCAGCAGCTCGCCGAAGCGGCGGCGGCGGATTTGATCAAGGACCTGCTCCCGCTCGTCGACGATCTCGAGCGGGCGATCAAAGCAGACACCGGCGAGGAGGCCAGCGCGCCAATCCTGCGCGGCGTCGAGCTGATTCACAAGCAACTGCTCGAAACACTGCGGAAACGCGGCGTCACGCTGATCGAGGCGTTGGGTGCGGATTTCGATCCGCACTTTCACATGGCTGTCGCGCACGAGCCGGCGGAAGGGCGGCGCGACGGTGAAGTCATCGAAGAATTCTCACGTGGATACATGCTCGGGGATCGCCTGCTGCGGCCCGCGATGGTGAAGGTGGCAAAAGGGTGAGCAAGCGGGATTATTACGAGATCCTCGGAGTCGGGCGCGACGCAACGGACCAGGCAATCAGGAGTGCGTACCGGAAGCTCGCGCTGAAGTACCACCCCGATCGGAATCCGGGCGACGCCAAAGCCGAGGAAGCATTCAAGGAAGCGGCGGAGGCGTATGCCATCGTCTCGGATCCTGAAAAGCGATCGCTCTACGACCGCTTCGGCCATCAGGGCGTCAGCGCCGGCGCCGGCGGATTCGATCCGAACGCGTTCGCGGGCTTCGAAGATATCTTCGGCAACCTCGGCGATCTGTTCGGATTCGGCGAGATGTTCGGCGGCCGCCGCCGGCGCAGTGGACCGCAGCGCGGCGCCGATCTCCGGTACGACCTCGAGATCTCCTTCGAGGAATCGTTCACCGGAACGGAAACGCCTATCCAGATCCCGCGCGAAGAAACGTGCGAGACGTGCGCGGGCAGCGGCGCCGCCCCGGGAACATCTCCCGAGACCTGCGGCCAGTGCCGCGGCTCGGGCCAGCAGCGTTTCCAGCAGGGATTCCTGACCGTCGCACGCCCGTGTCCTGCTTGTCGCGGTACGGGCAAAGTGATCGCGAAGCCGTGCCAGGCGTGCCGCGGCGCGGGCCGAGTGGGCCGCGAGCGGAAGATCACGGCGAAGATTCCCGCTGGCATCGCAACGGGCCAGCGCCTGCGCATCTACGGCGAAGGGGAGCACGGAACTGCCGGCGGTCCTCCAGGGGACCTCTATGTCGTCGTCCACGTGCAGGAGCATGCGTTCTTCCAGCGCGAAGGGGACGATCTGTACTGCGAGTTGCCGATCCCCTTCCCAACGCTCGCGCTCGGAGGTGAGATACGCGTGCCGACCTTGG
>DASPXV010000114.1:0-68305 GCA_035637115.1 Vicinamibacterales bacterium | reverse complement strand
AAGAGTCACTGAAGCTCGCGCGCGCCGAACTGACGCGGCAGGCGGTGGCGACCACGCACCCCATCCGTAAGAAGCAGATCGACGCGGCGATCGCCGAAATCGAGAAACGGCTGAAAGCCTAGATCGCTGTCGCGAGCGACGCGACGAGCTCCGACGCGAACGCGTGCGCCGAACGCGGACGCCCGTCCGCGTCGAGCGCGAGGGCCCGCATCACCGCGCGATCCAGCGCGGGCGGAATCGACGGGTCGCGCAACACCAGCGGTGACGCTCCGCGCGCCTGCGCGAGAATCACGTCGGTCAGCGCGCCACGGCTGAACGGCAGGTCGCCGCCGAGCATCTCGTACGCGATCACGCCGAGCGCGAAGACATCCGTGCGCGGATCGGGAGCGTCGGCGCGCAGCTGCTCGGGCGCCATGTACGCCGGCGTTCCAACGATCGTTCCCGCCATGGTCAGCGCTGCCGGCGGCGCCGCAATCTCCGTGACAGTTTCGGCACGCGCGCGATCTTCGACCAGCTTCGCCACGCCGAAGTCGAGCACTTTGGCCTCGATGTCGCCCCCCGGCAGCAGGATGTTTTCCGGCTTCAGATCGCGATGCAGGATGCCTTCGTGATGCGCCGCTTCGATCGCGGCGCATACCGCCGCGAGAATGCGGACGGTGCGAGCAGGATCGAGCCGCCCTTCGCGGTGAAGCACGCGCCGCAGATCCTCGCCGCGTACGAGTTCCATCACCAGGAACGCGCCGCCGCTCGCCAGCGTCCCGAAGTCGAAGATCGACACGATCCCCGGATGCTGCAGTCGCGCGACGAGCTGCGCCTCACGACGGAAACGCCGCCGCGCGTCGTTGTCGTCGAGCAGATCCGGCCGCACGACTTTCACCGCCACCTGGCGATCGAGACGCACGTCGCGCGCGCGATACACCGCACCCATTCCGCCGCAGCCGAGCAGTTGCTCGATCTTGTACTTGTTGTCGATGACGAGCGGCGTCGGGCCCGGCTTCAGGTGCGCGCCGTCGGACGGACAGAGTTGCGCGGACGCCTCCTCGCAGCGTCCGCAGCGCGGGCACTCCATCATCGGCGGCTCCGCCCGCTGCGCCAGCCGCGCCGCCGCCGCCGCTGTCGGATCGTCGAGCGCGCGACGCCGCAGTCGCGCGACGTCGAGCCCAAGACCGACTTGCGCCGCGATGCTGCCCAGCAGCTCGCGGTCTTCGGACGAGTAGGCTTCCTCGGAGCGCTTTTCGCCGAGCACCAGCGCGCCGACGAGTGTGCGCTCCTGGCCGAGCACGGGAACAATCAGCCGCGCTCCTGTCTTCTGTAACCACGCGATCTCACCGGGCGGCAGCCGCCGCGCAGGCGATCTCGGATCGTCGAGGAAGATCTCCAGTGGATCGTCAGACCACCCGAGCAGCGTAACGATTCCGCCGTCGACTGCCAGCGGTTCGACGTCGCCACCCCGCGTGGTCACCGCAACCAGTTGTCCCTTGGCGATGTCGGTGGCAAGCATGCCCGTGATCTGCGGGTGCAACGCTTGATCGAGCTGCTCGACGACAAGCGACGCCAGATCCGCTGGATCGGTCTCGAATCGCACGCGGCTCACGAGCGACAGAAGGATCTTTCGTGCGTCGTATTCCTCGCGGAAGAAACGCTGGTCCAGCCACAGCCGCGCGCGTTCGCGGTAACGGGCCACCGCCACCGTCGCGACAAACAGCAGGAGATACACGACGGACCCGCTCGTGATGATCTGCAGGAGGTTCTTCCGCAACAGGGCGTAAGCGAGCGCGACGCCGGGAAGAATCGTCAGTACCGCGAGCGCCCTGTTCGCCAACGCGTACTGCAGGCTGCGGCGCAGCACCAGCGCGGGCCCCAGGACGCGCGCGACCCCGACGGCGTACGTGAGCCCGAACGCGGGCAGCAGCACGAGCGCCTGGAGGAACGCGACGACCGGCCACGGGTACACTGGCATACCCATCCCGAGAAGACTCGCAACGATCGGCACGCCGTCCTTCACCGCATACCCGATGACGCCGGGCACCGCGGTGTATACAGCCATCCTGATGCGACGCCGTTCGTTCGCGTCACGGTTGCACCGGAATCGGTACACGCCCTCGAGCAGCGCGAGCACGTTGATCGCGAGCGCAAGCGCGAACGACGCGAAGTACGCGGCGGGATGCGACGCATCCCAGAGCGCCGCATTTCGCATCGCGTCCACGCCGACGAGATACAGCGACGTCGCCGTCGCTCCCACGAGCATCGGAGCCGCCGCAACGAACGGCATCGCGTACAGCCACGGGTAACGCTTCAACAGCGGCGAGGGTGAGGGGAAGTGCACGATCGCGAGCGCGATGATCGGAAACGCGAGCGGACTGGCGAGCCACGCGAAAATGGTGAGCACCGATCCGATCCCGAGAGGCAGGCCCTGCTCGACGCCGAGCAACGGTCCGCCACCCGCCGCGCCGCTCAACGCCAGCGCGACGACGCAGAGTTGCGCCGTGAGGTCGCTGCTGCGCAGCACCAGCAGCACGATCGCCGCGAGGGTGAAGACGAGCACCTGGATGGTCATCCCCAGGTGCGCGCGCGCCCAGCCTCCGGGATCTTCGCGCAGCGTCATGACATTGCCGGGACCGGCGCGATAGCTGTCGCGCCACGCGGCAAGCGCGGTCGAATCGGATGCGGAGATCGCGGGAGGACGTGCCAGGTTGGGGCGAGGATCCGCCGGCAGGTGAGGTCTGACGAACCCGACCTGCAGGACGGCGTAAACGACGGTTAGAAGGAGTAAGCCGGCAACGAGCCAGGACCGGCGGGACGTCATCTTAGACGTCGAGCATTCTATGCGCTGGCGCGGGCCTTGGCGAGAAGGTGCTTCAGCTCATCCGCGTCAAGTGCTTCCACGTCGAGGAGCGCTTCCGCGATCGCCTTCACGGCGTCGCGGTTGCGATCGAGCAGGTCGTGGGCACGAACGTAGCCGCCGTTGAGGACCTTTTCGATCTCCTCGTCGACGCGGCGCGCCATCGCCTCGCTCCTCGCGTGGCTCTTGTCGCCATCGAACGCGTTGCCTGCCTTGCGGAATCCGCGCATGCCCAGAGCGGACATGCCCCACTCGCAGACCATGTGCTCCGCGATGTCGGTGGCGCGCTCGATGTCGTTCGACGCACCGCTCGTCATGTGGTTCATGAACAGCTCCTCGGCAACGCGGCCCCCCATCAGGACGGCAACCTGCGTCTCGAGATAGCCCTTCGTGTAGGTGTGACGGTCCGCCTCTGGCAGCTGCATCGTCACGCCCATCGCGCGGCCGCGCGGGATGATCGTGACCTTGTGCAACGGGTCCGCCATCGGCAGCAGTGCGGCGACGACCGCGTGTCCCGCCTCGTGGTACGCGCAGTTGACGCGATCGAGTTCGCTGAGCGCGACCGAACGGCGCTCGACGCCCATCAGGACCTTGTCGCGCGCGCTTTCCATGTCCTTCGCCGACACCCTGTCGCGGCCGTCGCGCCCCGCGGCCAGCGCCGCTTCGTTCACGAGGTTCGCGAGATCGGCGCCCGAGAAGCCCGGCGTTCCGCGCGCGATCGACCGAAGATTCACGTCTTCTCCCATCGTGACCTTCCGGCCGTGCACGCCAAGGATCGCTTCGCGTCCACGCAGATCGGGGTTGCCGACCGTCACCTGGCGATCGAACCGTCCGGGACGGAGCAGCGCGGGATCGAGGATGTCCTGGCGGTTCGTGGCGGCGATGACGACGATTCCGGTGGACGCTTCGAAGCCGTCCATCTCGACGAGCAGCTGGTTCAGTGTCTGCTCGCGCTCTTCGTGGCTCAGCGAGCTGCCGCCGCGGCTGCGGCCGACTGCGTCGAGCTCGTCGATGAAGATGATGCAGGACTTGTGGCGGCGCGCGTCCTTGAACAGGCGGCGCACGCGCGCGGCGCCGACGCCGGCGTACATTTCCACGAAGTCGGAACCGCTGGCGAAGATGAACGGCACGCCCGCTTCACCTGCGATTGAGCGCGCGAGCAGCGTCTTACCGGTTCCCGGCGGGCCCACGAGCAGCACGCCTTTCGGAATGCGTCCGCCCAGCGCGGAGAACTTTCCCGGCTGACGGAGGAAGTCGACGATTTCCTTGACCTCGTCCTTCGCCTCGTCCACGCCGGCGACGTCCTGGAAGGTGACGATATGGCCGTCGCGCTCGGCGACCTTCGCTTTTCCGGGCGTGTGAATGCGGCCGGCCGTCGTTCGGTAGACCGTGAACCCGATGAGCACGAGGAAGAATCCGGCAATCGCGATCGATCCGGGGGTCAGGGCGTTCGGCTCGGGGATCTGCTGGATTTCGATGCGCACGCCGCGGCGCGCGAGTGTGGTGATGAATGTCGAATCCGCAGCAAGGAAGCTCGGCGGCGGAACGGTCGTGGCAGCCGTTCCGTCGGTCAGCGCAAGCGTCACCTGGCCGTCGGCGAAGCGCACTTGCTTCACCTCACCCTTGTCGACGCGTTGGAGGAATTCGGAGAACGCCAGCTCGGGCAGCGGGGCCTGACGGCGGGCGGCGTACACGCCAACGCCGATCAGCGCGCAAACGAGCAGCGCGGCCGGGATGTAAAAGCGTTTACGCCGAAATCTTGCTGACAACACTTCAGAACGGTCCATTTCGTCGAAGGCTGCGCCGGCCGAGGCGCTTCGCGCACTCAAACCTCGAGCAGACCTCCCGCCTGCGCGTGCTCAGGCGGCGGCTCTAAGTTGAAGAAAAAAGGACACTCCGCTGGGGATTGGAATGTGCTCAGATTCTACACGATGCCGAATCAGAGCGCCAAACAGCCCGGCCGTATGGCCGCCTGGCTGGTTCATGCCTATACAGCCACCGGGGCGGTCCTTGCATTCCTTTCGGCATGGGCCGTCGTCCATGGGCATGACCGGGCCGCGCTCGGCGCCCTGTTCATCGCGACGCTCGTGGACGCGACGGACGGCATGCTGGCGAGGCGCGCGCGCGTGAAAGAGGTGCTGCCGGACATCGACGGGGCGCGCATCGACGACATCGTGGATTACATGACATTCGTGCTCGTGCCGATGCTGCTGCTCGAAGCGGCGGGTGGCCTTCGCTCGCCGATGTTCGTGCCGGTCGTGGCCGCCGTGATGCTGAGCAGCATGTACGGCTTTGTCGCGCCAGATGCGAAATCATCCGACTATTTCTTCACGGGCTTTCCATCTTACTGGAACGTCGTCGTCCTTTACCTGCTGTTGTTCCGCGTGTCACCCGACGTCAACGCAATCGCCCTGCTCGTGCTGAGCGGTCTCGTCTTCGTGCGGATCGGCTACGTTTATCCCTCGCGCACGCCGACGTTGCGGCCGCTGACACTGCTGCTCGGCGCGATGTGGACGGCGGCCATTGGTGGCATCATCTGGATGTGGCCGTCGCCTCCGGCGTGGCTGGCGATCGGATCGCTGCTGTTTCCCGTCTATTACACCGTGCTCTCGCTCGTGCTGCATTTCCGTCGCGCGCCGGTGATCGCCCGGTGATCTCGAAAAGGACCAAGGACCACATCGCGGCGGCGATCTTCGCCACCCTGGTCGCCATCACGGCGATTACTGTGGTGTGGTCGATGCGGCAAGGCTGGGCGGTCTACAAGCTGCGCCGCGGCGTGGGAGACACCTGGTTCTACGCGGCCGACGGCCGCGCCTGGTTCCGCATGGACGAACAGCGCCGCGACGTGTCGCTGGATCAGATCTCTCCCGACCTGCGGAACGCCGTCATCGCCGTCGAGGATCACCGGTTCTACCGGCACATCGGGATCGATCCTGTCGGTCTGGGGCGCGCGCTCTATCGAGACGCGCGCGGCAACGGGCGCCTCGAAGGAGGCAGCACCCTCACGCAACAGCTCGCACGCACCTTGTTCCTGTCGAACAAACGCACGCCGCTGCGCAAAGCCCAGGAAGCAGTCATCGCGCTGCTGCTCGAGCAGGAACTGTCGAAGAAGCAGATCCTCGAGCTCTATCTGAATCGGATTTACCTGAGCGCGGGTGTGTACGGCGTCGAGACGATGTCGCGAAATCTGTACGGCAAACCCGCGAGCACCCTGTCGCTTCCCGAGGCGGCGCTGATCGCCGGCCTGATTCGCGCGCCGTCGGCGCTGTCGCCGTGGGGAAACCTGGATGCGGCGCTGGATCGCAGTCGCGTCGTCCTGCAGCGGATGCGCGAAGAAGGATTCATTTCGGCCGCGCAGGAGAAGTCCGCGGCGCAGGTCCGCCTGCGAGTCCGGCAGTACCCCGGCGCGACGCAGGCGGAATACGGCTACGCGAAGGAATATCTCCGCCAGCAGTTCCGCGATCGGTTCGGTGGCGATCACCCTCCGGACTGGCAGGTGCGCACCACGTTCGTGCCGGAGCTGCAGGAGGCGGCAGAGCACGCCGTGGAAAACGGATTGCGTCGATTCGGAAAGTCCAATCTGCAGGCAGCGCTCGTGGCCATCGATCCGGACACGGGCGACGTGCTCGCGCTCGTCGGGGGACGCGATTTCCGGCAGTCGCAGTTCAATCGCGCGTGGCGCAGCCGGCGGCAGCCGGGATCGGCGTTCAAGCCGTTTCTTTTCGCGGCCGCGTTGTCGAAGGGCTATTCACCCGTCAGCGTGCTCGAAGGATTGACGTCGATCGCGCCGCAGGGGCCCGACGAATGGGCGCCGCGAAATGCCGTGGGCGAGGATCCGGAGGCATTGACGCTGCGAGCCGCGCTGCTCGAATCGAACAACCGTGCGGCCGCGTTACTGCAGCAGCGCATTGGTTCGCGGCCGGTGCTGCGGCTCGCGTCGGACGTCGGTCTGCGGGATCTGCCTGACGTGCCATCGCTGTCGCTCGGCACTGGTCTCGTGACGCCGCTCGATCTCACGGCAGCGTTTGCGGTGTTCCCGAATAGCGGCAACGCCGTGCGTGCGCGCGCGCTGACGCGCGTCATCGACGCGGATGGCGGCGTCGCGTACGACAATCCGTCGACGTCCGATCGTGTGATCACGCCGGAAGTTGCGTACCAGATGGTCTCGATGCTCGAGGACGTCGTGGATCGCGGCACGGCATCGGCAGCACGAACGAGTTACGGCGTGAGATTCCCGGTCGGGGGCAAGACCGGCACGACCGATGATTTCAAGGATGCGTGGTTCGTCGGCTTCACGACATCCACCGTCGTCGGCGTCTGGGTCGGCGAAGATCAGCCGGCGACGATCGGCCGCGAAGGCTACGGCGCACGCTATGCGTTGCCCATCTGGAGCGACTTCATCAAGGTCGCTGCCCGGCGGCGCGGCGCCCGCGAATTCGAGCCCCCGTCAGGTCTCCGCGAACAGCAGCTCTGTCGCGTCTCGTATCTGAAACCTGTTGAGGGCTGCCCGGTCTACACGGAATACTTCAAGGAAGGGGATGCGATCCCGTCGCGCCTCTGCCCGATCCACAAGGGCTCCGTGAAGCAGCAGATCAAACGCGCCATGCAGGGCTTCTTCTCGGGCTTGGGCAAAAAATTGAAAGGCATTTTCAAGTAGAGAGACCGTTTACTGTCTACTGTCTACTGTTTACTGTTTACCGCTGAATGCGCGCCGATCCTCCCTTGGCGAACGCCTTTACATCCTCCAGCGTCGCCATCGTCGTATCGCCGGGAAAGGTCGTGAGCAGCGCGCCGTGCGCCCATCCGAGGCGTACCGCCTGCTCCGGCGACTCGCCGTTCATCAGACCGTAAAAAAAGCCGGACGCGAAGCCGTCGCCGCCGCCCACGCGATCGTAGATGTCGAGCTCGCACGTAGGGGAGACGTATGTCTGCCCGCCGATCCACGCGACGGCGCCCCATGCGTGGCGGCTCGTCGAGTGCACCTCGCGCAGCGTCGTGGCGACCGCCTTCATGTCGGGGAAACGCGCGACGAGGCGTGCCATCATGCCGATGAAGGCGCTCGGATCGAGTTTCGACTTTGCGGCCACCTGAGGGCCGGCAATGCCGAGCCCCTTCTGCAGGTCCTCTTCGTTTCCGACGAGGACGTCGACGTGTTCGACGATGCGACCCAGAACGGAGACCGCGCGATCGGCGCCTCCCGCGGCGCGCCACAGCTTTTCGCGGTAGTTCAGATCGAAGGACACGACCGCGCCGTGCGCCTTCGCGGCTTTCATCGCTTCGACGATCAGCTCCGCGGTCGTTTCGGACAGCGACGCGAAGATGCCTCCGCTGTGGAACCAGCGGACGCCGCCACCGAAGATCGTCTTCCAGTCGAAATCGCCCGGCTCGAGGCTGGCGGCCGCTTCATTCGATCGGTTGTAGAACACCACGGGTCCGCGAACGCCGAATCCGCGATCGCTGTAGACCGCTGCCATATTCGGGCCGCGCACGCCATCGTGCGCGAAGCGCTTGTAGAACGGCGTCACGCCCATCGCGCGCACCTGTCCCGCGATCAGCTCGCCGATCGGATAGTCCACAATCGCCGTCGCGATCCCCGTTCGCATGCCGAAGCAGTCCGCGAGGTTCGCGGCGCAGTTGAACTCGCCGCCGCTGACGTGGACCGAACACGTGCTCGCCTTGCGGAAGGGGACGACCCCGGGATCGAGGCGATGAATCAGGGCGCCAAGGGAGAGGAAGTCGAGATCCCCGTCCGCCCGGATGTTGAGTGGGTTAGCCATTTTCGGAGCGGTACGTTAGCACAGCGCGCGCAGCAGCCGGCGCTGCCGTTCGGCAGCGATCCGGTACGTCGCGTGCGCTCGCTGATCCGGATGGAAGACGCGTGCGATTGGCATCGCGGCCTCCACCGGAACGCCGAGCATCTCGAAACCGATCGCCGCGGCGCCTCGACTCGTGAGTTCCGCCTCTCTCGGGACTGCGAGGTTACACCCGAGCGCATCGGCGAGGATCTGCGGCCACACGCGAGAAGCCGTCAGCGCGGTGCCGGTTGCGATCAAACGCTTTACCGGCGCGACGGATACCAGGTCTTCGAGTACTTCGAGGAATCGGTACGCGATGCCCTCGAGTCCGGCGCGGAAGATATCCTCGCGCGTCGTCGAGAGGCGTAGGCCGGCAATCGTCGCGAAGGCGTCGGGCGGATAATCCGGGCTGCGCTCGCCCGCGAGAAACGGGAGGACCGTCAGTCCGTGTGAGTCGGGCGCAACGCGCGCGATCGCGCGCTCTGTCCGTGCGGCATCCTTCCGCGACCCATCGAGGCCGAGTGTCTGCTGCATCCAAGCGACAAAGTTGCCGCCGTTGCTGAGGGCGCCGCCGACGACGACCCGGTGACGATCGAGCCAGTAACGCCAGAGACCAGACGGAACATCCGGTATCGCCGTCGTCGTCCAGAGCTCGCGCAGCGCGCCGGAGGTGCCAATCATCAGCGCCGCATGGCCGGCGGAGGTGCAGCCGGCGCCGATGTTATTCATCGCGCCGTCACCCGCCGCCGGAATCCACCGCGCGTCGGCGAGCTGCGGCCATCGGCGCGCGAGTAACGACGACAGCTGCGCCGAGTCGTCGTCCAGATCGACGATGGGTCCGAGTTGATCGGGCGCGATGCCGGACGCGGAACAGAGGTCGGTATCCCATGCCGAGCGATCGTGCAGGAAGAGTCCCGTGGCTGAGGCCTGCGATCGGCTTTCGGCAGGGCGTCCAAGCCAGCGTCCCTCGAGATACGCGGGCAACGACATCCAGCGCCGCACGCGGCGGAACGTCTTCGTCTCGCGTTCCGCGAACCAGCGCAACCGCGCGGGCCAGTAAGTCGGGTGAATACGGCAGCCGGTGCGCGCGTGCACTGCGCGTTCATCCACCTGCGCGCGCAACGCGAGCGCTTGCGAAGCGCTGCGCGTGTCGGACCACGGGACGACAGCGGTCAGCGCGCGTCCGTTCGCGTCGACGCCGAGCAGGCTGTGCCAGAACGCGGCGATCGCGACGGCGTCGATCGGGGAGCGCAGACCCTCGAGCGCGCCGTCGATCGCCAGCGTGACAGCTCTCTCGATTGTCGCCGGCGCCGCTTCGACGCTGCCATCGCTGCCGACCCGCCAGCGATACCGCACCTGCGTTCCCGTCCGCACTGGTCGAAGGCGCGGACCGTAGACCGCCGCGCGGATCGAAGAGGTGCCGATGTCGATCGCGAGCACTCGCGCCATCGACGCATCTTAAGCCGGTTGCCATCCGGCTGCTGCGACGGAGCGCGGAACGCAACTGGGACGCCGTCCGCGCAAGGTTTCTGCGTGAGGCACGCACGCTGCAGGTCGCGCATTCATCGATCATCCAGGTTCGCGACTACGGCGAGGAAGGGGATCTCGTGTACCTCGTCGCCGACTTCATCGAGGGGCTCACCCTCCGCGACGTCCTGAAGAAGGAGGGCGCGATGGCGTGGCCGCGCTTGAAACCGCTCCTCGTCCAGCTGTCGGAGGCCGCACGCGTGCTGCATCGCAAGGGGGAACTCCTTTGCGGTGTGAGCCCGGACATCATTCGCGTGTCGTCCGATCCCGATGACGACGGCGAGCGGTTGCGCATTTCGACCGCGGGCATCTGGCAGGCGGCGGATCTCCTGGCCACGCTCGGCGACGCGACGCTGCGGGGATCGGCGCTCTCGGACGTCGAATTGCACTACGTCGCACCCGAGTTGCTGACTGGACAGAACGCCGATGTTCGCTCCGACGTCTTCACGATGGGAGTGCTCGCATACGAAATGGCGACCGGCGCCCTTCCGTACGACGGGGCACGATGCCGGCATTGCTCGGCGCGATGCTGAAGGGACATCCGGCGAATCCGCTCGACGGTCAGCCGACGCTGCCCGAGTCGTCCGCCCTTGCGATCCTCAAGTCGTTGTCGCCGGACCCGGCTGATCGATTCCTCACGGCGAAGGAATTCGCTGCCGCGCTACTCGGTTAGACCGGTTCGTTTCAAGAACGCCAGCATGTCGGCTTCTTCGTCGATGACTTTCGCGATCGGCTTGCCGGCGCCGTGTCCCGCCTTCGTCTCCACGCGGATCAGGATTGGCCCGCCACCGCCGGACGCCTGCAGGCGGGCGGCAAACTTTTTCGCCATTCCAGGTGAGACGCGGTCGTCTGTATCTGCCGTCATCACCAGCGTCGGCGGATATCGGACGCCGTCGCGAACGTTGTGGTACGGCGAGTAGCGCAACAAGTAAGGGAACTGCGCTTGGTCATCGGCGGATCCGTACTCGGGTATCCAGAACCGCCCGACCGTGAAGAGGTGATAGCGGAGCATGTCGGCCACCGGCACGCGACAGAGCACGGCGCCGAACAGTTTCGGCCGCTGCACCATCACCGCGCCGACGAGCAGCCCGCCGTTGCTCCCTCCTTCGATCGCGAGCCGTTCCGGCCGCGTGTAGCCCTCCGCGATCAGAAACTCCGCCGCGGCGATGAAATCGTCGAAGACGTTCTGCTTGCGGTCCAGCATCCCGGCGCGGTGCCAGTCCTCGCCGTACTCGCCGCCGCCGCGCAGGTTCGCCAGCGCGAAGATGCCGCCGCGGTCGAGAAACGGGAAGTTGCCCGGATCGTACGCGGGCGTGCGGCTGATATTGAAGCCGCCGTATCCGCTCAGAAGCACCGGTCGATCGCCGTCCCGCTTCATGTCGGCTCGGTGCACCAGGAACATCGAGACGCGTGTGCCGTCCTTGGAGCGGGACCAGACCTGTCGGGTGATGTAGCTTTTTTCTTCCGCCTGACGGCGGGAGCTTGTCTCTTCCGCCTGAAGGGGGAAGCCACTACACCTGGACAGTGTAGCTTCCGGCTTCTTGACCGCCGAAGCCTCGGCGCAGGCGGTTAGCCGGAAGGACAAGCTTCCCCGAAATACCCAGGCCTGCGGCGGCTCCGTGAAGGAGGTGTACACGAGCACCGCCTCGTCCGCATCAGGCTCGGCATCGATCGTGACGATCGATCCAATCCCCGGCAGCGCGATTTCGCCGACCGGCGCGCCGGACAGATCAAACCGTCTGATTCGGTCGCTCGCATTCTCGAGATACACGACGACAAGGGCGCCGCGGCACATCACTGCTGTTGACAGGCGATGCGGCTGCTCCAGGACGATATCGCGCAGGGTCGGCGACGCTTCCGCTGGATCGACCGCGACGATCCGCCCGCGCGGCGCATCGTGCGTGGTGCGGAAGTAGAGAAGGCCACCAGCTTCTTCGATGAAGTCGTGCGCTGCATCGAAGCCGGTGAAAACCGGACGGATCGTCGCGGGTCCGCGACGATCCACCAGGTAGACCTCGCTATCGTCGCTGGCACCGCGGTGTGCTGTGATTACTGCGTAGCGATCGTCTGCCGTGACGTGGACCGCTGGGACGACTTCTTTCGCTTCCGGCTTTTCGAAGATCAGGGCGTCCGACGCCTGCGGCTCCTCCAGACGATGAAAGTAGATGCGGCCGAAGTACTGCTCGTCTTCGGCAGGAACGGTGCCCGGCTCGGGAAATCGGAGGTAATAGAACGCGCGCGCGTCGCGCGTCCACGCAATACTCGCGAACTTTACCCACTCGATGCGATCCGGCAGGTCGACGCCATCGTCCACGCGGCGAATCCGGATGATCTGTCGATCGCTGCCATGTTCGGACAGCGCGTACGCGAGGAGGCGCCCGTCGGGTGACGCCGTGTGCGCGGTCAGCGCCGTCGTGCCGTCCTCGCTCAGCTGGTTTGGATCGAGGAGGACGCGCGGCTCGCTGCCCGGCCCGTCCTGCACGAACAGCAGCGGCTGGTTCAGCAATCCCGGGTTGTGGCTGAAGAAGTACCGGCCGCCGCGGCGCTGCGCGGTCAACGTCCGTGCGTAGTTGAATCGTTCAGTGAGCTCCGTCACGAATTGATCGCGATCGGGCCCCTCGAGCATCGAACGCGTCAGCGCGTTCTGTGCCTCGACCCAGGCACGCGTTTCAGTGCTGTCCGCGTCTTCCAGCCACCGATACGGATCGGGCACGCTGACGCCGTGCAGTGATTCGAGAAGAGGATCGACACGCGATGCGGGATACCGGAAAGGCACGCTGTCAGCCACTATAATCGCAGGTCATGAAGCGTCATCTTCCCGTGCTGACGTCGGCAGCCCTCGTTGCCCTGCTCGTGACCGTCTCCGCGCAACCTGCCCTGAGGCCCCTCGAAGGGCCGCCACTCTTTTCAACGGCTCTTCCGAAGGAAGAGTTCGCAGCGCGTCGCGCGAAGCTGTTCGAGAAAATCGGTGACGGAGTCGCCGTCCTTCAGGGCGCGACGGAAACCTCGTCGTACGAAAAGTTCCGGCAGTCGAACCAGTTCTATTACCTCACCGGCGTCGACACGCCCCGCGCCATCGTCGTGCTCGACGGCAAGGCCAAGAGCACGACGCTCTACCTGCTGCCGACGAATGCGGCGATGGAACGCTCGGAAGGGCCGCTGCTCGCGGCGGGCACGGCGGCGGAGCAGCTGACCGGCATCGAGCATGTACTGCTGCGCGACGAATTCGACAAGCTGGTGCCCAGTCTCGCGGGTCTAACGGTTTATACGCCGGTGCGCGGCGAGACGGTCCTTATGGGGACACCCGACCGGGCGAACGCGCACGCACGCGCCCGCGAAGCGGATCCGTGGGACCTGCAGGGATCGCGCGAGGCGTACTTCAAGGCACGGCTCGCCGAAAAGGCTCCCGGCGCAAAATTCGAGAACCTGGACGACGTGCTCGACGAGATGCGGATGGTGAAGAGCCCGCGCGAGATCGCGCTGCTGCGCGAATCATCGCACATCGCGGCGCTCGCGATGATGGAAGCGATGCGCTCCGCCGAGCCGGGGATGTACGAGTACGAGATCGAAGCGATCGGCGACTACATCTTCAAGCAGCACAACGCGCAGGGTCCCGCGTATTTCGGCCTCGTCGCGGCGGGGAAGAACGCCGCGTGGCCGCACTACCACGCCGCGCAGACGCAGCTGAAGGCGGGGGACCTGGTGCTGTTCGACTACGCACCGGATTACCACTACTACACGTCCGACGTGACGCGAATGTTCCCCGCGGGCGGCAAGTTCACCGCCGACCAGCGTGAGCTGTACGGAATCTACGTGAAACTCTACCAGGCGATCATGACGTCGATTCGGCCCGGGCCGACGAGCGAGATCCTGAAGGACGTCGTCAAGAAGATGGACGCCGTGATGGCGTCGTACACGTTCCGGAACCCGAAGTACAAGGACGCGGCGACGCGGTTCGTCGACAGCTATCGCACGCGGCTCGAATCGCCGCGCCCGGGCGCCACCCTCGGGCACATGGTGGGCATGGAAGTGCACGACGTTTCGAAGAACTTCTCGGTCTACGAGCCGGGCATGGTGTTCACCATCGAGCCGGCGCTCACGATCCCCGAGGACCGCGTCTACATCCGACTCGAGGACATGCTCGTCATCACGCCGACCGGGTACGAGAACATGTCGGCGCTGGCGCCGATCGAGATGGATGCGATCGAGAGGCTGATGGCGGAGCCGGGGATCGCGCAGCTGGTTCGGAAGCCGACCCCAACAGGGTCGCGATAATCCGGTACCTTCCGGACCCGGCGTGAAGGGCCGTCCTTTCGAGATCTTCCTGGCAGCCGTCTTCGCGGCGAAGCTGGTGGTCGTGCTGCAGCTTCGCGATCACCCGCTGCTCCAGGCCAACGCCGGCCTCGACACGACTGTCTACACTCAACTGGCTTCGCAGGTTGTCGCGGGAAACGTCTCACTGGGCCCGGGACTCTACTTCGTCTCGCCGCTCTACATCTACTTCCTCGCTGCCGTGCTCGCCGCGTTGAAATCCTTCATCGCGGCGCGGGTGATCCAAGTCGTGCTCGGAACGGCTGCGATCGCCTGCATCTTCGCCGCGGCGCGGGCGTGGTTCGGCGCGCGCGCGGCCTGGATCGCCGCCATGGTTGCCGCGCTGACCGGATTGTTCACATTTCATGAAGTCCTGTTGCTGCAAGCGTCGCTCGATCCCTTCCTGACGTCGGCAGCGCTCGCGTCGCTCGCATTCGCGTTCAACGGAGGGGCGACGGCTCAGAGGGCTTGGAGCGGAGCGTACTGGTACCTTGCCGCCGGTATCGCCTTCGGTGTCCAGAGTCTCAATCGACCCAACGCGTTGTTTCCAGCGATCGCGATTGTCGGGTTGCTCGCCGTCAGCAGGCGGTACAGACCGGCGATGTGGATCGCCGCAGGCCTTGCGATCGCGTTGTCGCCGGTCGCCACCCGCAACTATGCGGTCGCGGGAGACTGGTCGCCTCTCTCGTCCCACGGCGGTCTCAACTTCTATATCGGAAACAACGCGGAAGCGGACGGCACGTATCACCAGGTGCCTGGCATTACTCCCAACATCGAGGGACAGCAGAAGGACGCGCGGCGAGTCGCTGAGGCCGTGGTGGGCCGGAAGCTGGACGACAGGGAGGTTTCCTCGTATTTCTACGGTCTGGGATGGTCCTGGATAAGACTGCATCCGTCTGATGCGCTGCGGCTGTTCGCGCGAAAGCTGTCGTACGTGTTCGGCGCCGCCTACATCTCGTTGAACTACAGCTATCCGTTCTACGTTCATGACGCCGCGACGCTGCTGCCGTTCCTGTTCGTCGGGCCCTGGTTTCTCATTCCCGCCGGTGTTGTCGGTCTAACGCTCGGGATCAGTCGGCATCGCCGCACCGAATACCTGATCTGGCTGTCGTTCGTGCCCGTCTATGCGCTGTCTGTGGCGGTCTTCTTCGCTGTCGAACGATACCGGCTTCCGTTGCTCGTTCCCCTGTGCATCGGATCCGGGTACGCGGCCGACTGGATCATCGACCGGGTGCGCAGCGCGGCTGCCGGCCGCAGGAGCATCCTGGAGGCGGCAGCGGCAACTGCGGCGATTCTCGCGCTCACCTTTCTCGCAAACCGGCCGACGGCTGTGGACGACGGAAGAGCAGAGGAACGCACGCGGATGGCGGAAGCCTTGATTGCGCGGGATCGGATTGACGAAGCGGAGGACTGGGGAAGACGAGCCGAAGCGATTCACGCCCAGCCAGGGCTGGTCCACTTTCGCATGGGACGCCTGCTGATCGTACATAGCCGGCCCGACCTCGCTGTCTCTCACCTGGAGCGCTCGCTGCAAATCGATCCGCGGCAGCCTGAAGTGGACTACGCGCTCGGACAGGCGCTGGTCGATGCGCGGAAACCGAAGGAAGCCATTCCGCACCTGGAGAACGCATTGCGGGCCGGCGTACGCGTAGACCTGGCGGGTTTCGATCTCGCGCGCGCGCGCGCGGCGGTGGGCGACAAGGCGGGCGCCCTGCGTGTGCTGCAATCGGTGAGGCCCGGAGATCCGGCGGATGCGCAAAGCTGGGACGTGCTCGGCCAGCTCGCGCTGGAGCTCGAATCGCTGTCGCTCGCAGGAGCCTTCTTCGCCCAGGCCGTCAACGCCAATCCGCGCGCGTCGAAGCCGCGGCAGGATCTCGGGCTCGCGCTCGCGCTGATGGGACGCTATCCCGAGGCGATCGTGCACTTCGAGCAGGCCGTCGTGCTCGATCCGAACGATGCCGCAGCGCAGTTGAACCTCGCGGTTGTTTATGCCGAGACCGGGAGGAAGGCCGATGCCCGGGTGCACGCGCAGGAAGCGCTTCGACTGAAGCCCGGGGACGATCGCGCGCAACAGTTTCTCAAAGCGCTGAAATAAAAACGGCCCGGCGGTGATTCCGCCGGGCCGCCAACGCTCGACCGAAGTGCGAGCGTTCTAGAAGTCCACGATCACCGACAGAAAGAGCCGGCGCGGTGAGGCGTAGCTGGTCGGTTTTCCGAAGTTCGCGTTCGGGATGCTCGTCGTCTGTGCGGCCGAGAAGAGTCGCGTCGCACAGGCGTAGTCGGTCCCGCAAGTCGCGAAAGACGCCACCGACGGGCGGACGCGCCCATCGAGGTATTTCAGCTGATCGACCGAGAGCGCCGTCTGCGTGTTGAACAGGTTGAGCGTGCGCGCTTCGAGCTTCGCGCCCGCCCTGCCGCGAAACGGCACGCGATACGCCGCGAGCAGGTCCACGTTCGTCCACGCCGGGTTGCGGTGTGAGCCGGCCTGCTCAAGATATCGGCGCGTGGTGCCGTTGTCCCAGTCGACGCCTCTGGCCGCCCACGGCGTTCCACTCTGCGCGCGCACGTATCCGCCAAGTGTCACGTTCGTGATCGGAACGTACGAAACGAACGTCTTGAACACATGCGTGCGATCCTGCCCGAGCGGACCGTATCGGAAGTCGTCCTCGACGAATTCTCCCGGGCCGTCCTGGAGCGCCGATGACGTGTTGAAGACCGCGCCGCCGGAGTAATCCAGATCGAAGTTTCCCTCGAGCCGGCTCCACGCATAGCTGGTGGTCATGCTCCAGCGGTTCGCCAGCCGACGGTTCGCTTCGAGCGTAAACGCCTTGTACTTGCGCTTCGCACCCGGCAGCTGCGCGGCGTGGAACGGGCCGGACGCGGGCAGAGACGCGGGGACGTCTTCGATGAAGTTTTGCGAGTTCCTGTAATCGAAGAACATGTCGAGCGACAGCGTCGCCGAAATTGGCACCGCGTAGCCGACGAGCACTTCGTCCATGTATGTGGGTTTGATGCCCTTGTCGATCGTTTTTCCGGTGGTGTTGGCGGCCGGAGCGTCGGAAATCAGCGCGCCGGTGGTGCGATCGAACAACGCGTTGTTGAGGAAGAGACGCTGCGGCGCGAGCGAGCGCGCGCTGCTCTTCTGGTCCATCGCGTAATAACGCCCGTAATTGCCATAGACCTTGTCGCCCGCCGACTTGCGAAGGTTGTAATTGACGCCGACCCGCGGCTGCACTTCATCGCCGAACGGAAACGCGAGAAACGTGTTCGTGTTGGCGAGCTTCTGGGCGAACTCGTCGCGGTTGAGGAGGACGCCTGCGTTCAGGACGAGACGGCTGCTGATCGTGATGTCGTCCTGCACGAACAGGCTGTAGGTCTTGCCCGGCGAGATCTGCGACGGCTGCGTCGGATAATACGACGCCTGCACCTGCGTGCCCGCCTGGACAACACTGACCGTTCCCCAACCGTTCGCCCGGCGCGTCAGGTTCTCCTCGCCGATCTCGTATCCGAAGCCCGTCTTCACCTGGTGGGACGATCGCCCCAGCTGCAGGAATCGCGTGTACGTGCCGCGAATCTCGTCGCGCTTGTAATCCTGAATGTTGTCCTTGATGGACGCGCCTCCCCGATTGACCCGGATCGCGCCGCTCGTGTCGGCGAAGAACCCCATCGCTGGCAGGTTATTCACGTTGAATGTCGGCTTGAATCCGAGGTCAGTGCGCGCAAGGGTATCGGAATTCTCCTCCATGTGGAGGTACTTCACGTCCAGGACGCTGCTGGATCCGGGGAACCAGTTCCAGACAACAGTCGCGACCTTCGAGTCCCCGTCGGTATCGGTGGCCGTTTCAGGCGTATCGTTATTGCCAACGCCGCAGAGCGTGCAGCTGTTCGGCCGGTAGCGGTAGCTTCCGTTCACGAACATCTTATTGTTCGGCTGCAGCGTAACCTTTCCGAAGATTTCCTTCTGGCGCTCCTTCTGGTCTGGGACCGGGCCGAGTAAGTTCGTCCGCTCCGTCGTCTTCTGGTTCACGAACATTCCCGACGCGTACCAGAACGCGTGGTTTTGCACGATGGGGCCGCCGAGACTGAAGGCGCCGACGTACCTGTCCGTCGTACTCTTGATGCCGGTGCGGGTTCTGTTGACGAACTCGCGCGGCCGCATCTCGAAACGGCTCGACCCGCGCACCTGGTTCGTGCCCGACTTGCTGACCGCGTTGGTCACGAATCCGACGGCACGCCCGAATTCGGCGGTAATCGCGCCGCGCTTCACGTTGAACTCGGCGATGTCGAGATCGTTGACCTCAGTGCTCAGGTACCCGAATCCGGGGTTCGTGATGTCGACGCCATCCATCAGGTACTTGTTGTCCTGCCGGCTGCCGCCACCGTTCGGGGCGAAGCTGTTGTTCTCGGCCACGCCGGGGATCAACTGAAACAGGCCCGAGTAGCTGCGCTGCAGCGGCAGGTTCTGGATCTGTTCCGCGTTGTAGTTGAAGTTCACCTCGGTGGACTTCAGGTCGATCGCGGGCGTCGCCGCACTGACGGTGAGTTCTTCGCGGACCGCGAGACCCAGCACGAGGTCGATCTGCGTGTCCTTGTCGATTTCGACGACGACCGCGCGAGAGGACTTGCCGACGCCCGGCTTGTCGCTTTCCACCGTGTAATTGCCCGGTATCAGCAGCGGAAAGCGGTACATCCCATTTGCGTCCGTCTTGACCGTACGGCCGGCCGGCATCACGTCGCCCGAGATCTTCACGACCGCGTCAGCGACCGGCGCGCCTTTATCGTCGAACACCGCACCGGACACCGAGCCGGTGTCAGCGGCCAGCACGCGGGCCGTCAGGCCGGCGCACAGCACGGCTGCCAGCACGAGACTCCGTTTGAGCACACTCATTCAATCTCCTCCATGAAGCCGTGGGATGCGCGGATGGTATCACGCCGCCGAGTTGGCGTGGACCGCGGCGCCGAGGAGGCCCGCTTCGGCGTTCAGGATGATCGCCACCGGAATCGTGGCCACGAACGCGGACATCGGCTCCTTCGCGTGAAAGGCGTCGATGAAGAGACCAGAATCGAAAACAGGGAGGATTTTCGGGGCGATGCCGCCGCCGACATACACGCCCGCGGTCGCAGTCGCGCGGAGCGCGAGGTTGCCCGCCTCGGCGCCGTAGGCGGCGACGAACAGATCCAGCGACTCGACGCATTTCAGGCAGCGCCGGTCGAGCGCGGACCGGCTGATCGCCGCCGGGAGATCGGCGGGATCGTCGACCTGCCCGACGGCCTCGCACGTCGTTGCCGGCAGGAGAGCCGCAGGCGAGAGGAACGTCCGGCTGCCCCACGCGTCGTGCGTGAACTGATAGATGTTGACGAGGCCGGGACCGGAGATGATGTGTTCGACGCTGCACCGGCCGTAGACGCGCGTGAGCGTCGCGAGCATCTCGAACTCGCGCGGCGTGCGCGCCCCCCAGTCGGCGTGCCCTCCCTCCGACGCGCCGGGAATGAAGCGGCCGTCCACGTTCAGCAGCAGCGCTTCGCCCAGTCCGGTGCCCGCCGCGATCACGGCGGCGTTGCCGTCCGGCTGGCTGACGCCGTGCTGGAGAATCTTGAGTTCGTCCGGCTCGAGCACGGCGACCGAATACGCCATCGCTTCGAGATCGTTGAGAATGTGCACGCGACGGAGCGCCGCGGCTTCGGTGATCGCCGCGGCATCAACGGTCCACGGCACGTTGGTGAGCCGCGCGACCTGGTCGGTGATCGCACCGGCCACGCCGAATGTCGCCGCCTGGATCGCCCGCGTTTCAAGGCCCTGCGCTTTGAGGAACTCGCGGATCATCGGCACGAGACTGTCGTAGTCCAGCGTCGTGAACTCACCGACTTCGATCCGCCTGGGCCGCTCGGGGGCCTGGGAGAACAACCCGAGCAGCGTCTTCGTTCCGCCTACGTCCGCCGCCAGCAGCACGCTGCCAGATTACCCGATCCCGATTTCCAAATTTCCAAATTTCCCAATTCCTAAATGACCAAATACTTGACATTCACCCGCGCGTGACTCAATGTGGCGGCTGAATGTCATTCGGCGTCAGGGACATTCGCAACCTGTATCCCCGCATTACCGAGAACCATCTCCGCTACCTGGAGAAGTGGGGTCTCATCCGTGCCCCAGCCGCGCGCGCCGGCGGTGATTTCACCTTCACCGAAGTCGCGACGATCAAGCAGCTCTCGGGAGAGCTCGAGCGCGACGTCCCGTTGAAGACGGCGCTCCGCACCCTGATGGCGGAGCACCAGGGACAGCTGCAGCTCGACTTCCACGCGTCGGGAACATCACCGGCGAAGGTGGTCGCGCTCCAGGGCCGTCCCGCCCGTAAGGCGCCCGAGCGTCCCGCGAATCCGATCGCCGCGGGCAACGCGTTTCCGTTTTCCGATCCGCAGGCCGCGCTCGCCGCGAAGTACTTCATCGAGGGATCGCGGCTGGACGATGGGGAAGACGGGAAGATGGAGGAAGCGGCGGCCGCGTACCGCAAGTCGCTGGTGATCGATCCCGACCTCGTGCCTGCGATCGTCAACCTCGCGAACATCCATTACGCGCGCGACGAGCTGATCGAAGCGCAGGCGCTCTACGAGCGCGCGATCGGATTGGATCCGGATTGCTTCGAGGCGCACTTCAACCTCGGCAACATCCATCACGACCTCGGCCGCTACGATGACGCCCTGGTGTGCTATCGTGACGCGGTCGCGCTCAACGGCAGCTACGCCGACGCACACTTCTATCTGGCGGTCACGCTGGAAAAGACGGGACACTCACCCGAGGCGAAGCCCCACTGGCGCGCATACCAGGAGCTTGCCCCGCAAGGCGAGTGGATAGAACTCGCCCGAGAGTTCAGCGAGTAGCACAGTGCCGACTGCAGATTGACGATTAAACGAATTGCAGAATGGCGATTGTTGATTGGAGTACCCCAATCGACAATCCGGACTCGTCAATCCGTTTAATCTTCAGTCTGCAATCGGCAATCGCCGATGCAAGATTCAGTAGGCGTTTCTGTCGACCCACTCGCGCTTCTTGGGCGTGCGGCGGAGCTTGTAGAACGCGCACTCCGGGCACCATGACTCGGCCTTGAAATCGTTCTTGCCGGCGAACGGCAGCACGTCGCGATGCGTGCAGAACTCGCCGTCCTCGGGCGCACAGCGCCAGCGGCACGACTTGAACTTCATCACGGCCGGCGCGACGAGCGCCGCGCTGTCCGCGGCCGGCGCCGCCGGCGCGTCGGCCGGGGCCGGCGTCTCCGCGGGGGCGGGGCCTGGCGATGGTGATGGCGAAAATGGATTCATGTCGTCCCTCATCCCTGGAGCTCCGCGCCGAACGAACGCTGCAGCGCCTCTAGCGCACGCAGTTCCTCCGGCGCGACGAGTGTAAGCGCGGTGCCGGTGGCCGCCGCGCGTCCTGTGCGGCCGACGCGGTGCACATAGGTTTCGCGCGACGTCGGCACTTCAAAATTCACTACGTGGGTAATGCCGTCGATGTCGAGTCCGCGCGCCGCGACGTCGGTCGCGACGAGCACGTGATAGGTACCGCCGCGGAATCCTTCGACCGCGGCCGTCCGCTGCTGCTGCGTGCGATCTGCGTGCAGCGCCGCCGCCCGGAGGCCGAAGCTCTGGAGCTGCCGCGCCAGGCGCTCGGCGCCTGACTTCGTCCGCATGAACACGAGGATCGGTCCCTGCGTCCGCCGCAGGAACTTCGCGAGCCACTCGGTCTTCTGCGCGGCCGGAACGTTCTCAATCTCGTGCGTGATCGACCGCGCCGGGCCGCCCGCCGATCCGACCTGCACGTACTGCGGATTGCGAACGACCTCGTCGAGCAGCTTCATCACTTCGTCGGGCATCGTCGCCGAGAAGAGCAGGGTCTGCCGCTTCTCCGCCGGCGGCAGCGTGGCCGCGATCCGCTTGACGTCGGGCCAGAAGCCCATGTCCATCATGCGATCCGCTTCGTCGAGCACGAACGTGTCGACGCGCGAGAAATTCACGGCGCCGCTGCGCTGGTGATCCATCAGGCGTCCCGGCGTCGCGACCACGATGTCGACGCCCGCCTTGAGCGCGCGTTCCTGCGCCCCCATCTCGACGCCGCCGTAGACGGCAATGCTCGTCAGGTCCGTGTGATACGTGAAGCCCTGCACGTCGTCTTCGATCTGCACGCACAGCTCGCGGGTAGGCGCGAGGATCAGCACGCGCGTGAAGCCGCGATCGCCGGGATTCTCCGCGCGTGTCTTGAGCATCCGGTTCAGGATCGGCAGCACGAACGCGACCGTCTTTCCGGTGCCGGTGTCCGCGCAGCCGATGACGTCGTGTCCCTGCAGCGCGATCGGAATGACGGCGCTCTGGATCGGCGTCGTCTTCTCAAAACCGCGGATCGTCACCCCTTCGAGCAGCGACGGCTCGAGACCGAGCGTCGTGAAGGGGACGGGCGCGGGATCGTAGGCCGCTTGCGGGCGATCCGTTGACTGTGGTTTATGCGGTGCCTGCATCAGGCCGCGCCCCGATGCGTGGCCACCCTGTGATGGGCGTCGCACGCCTCCTCGTCTCGGTCGACGACGGCGGGACGGTTGGGTTGAATGGGGATTCAAAATATCTTTATCGAGCGCGGAAGGTGATGATGCCGCGGACAGGATCGTAGGGCGACACGCCGACGGTCACGCGATCTCCGGGAACCACCTTGATCCTGAAGCGGCGCATTCGGCCGCTCAATTGTGCGAGTACCTCGTGTCCCTGGTCGCACTGCACGCGATACAGACCCCCGCTGTGGACCGCCACGACCGTACCCTGCACATCAATTAGATCATCCTTGCTCAAATGCTTTCCTTTCTACAATCAAAGATTGTGCCACATTTCGGCGGTCGCTGTAAAGGCTTACAGGGCGCGGACGGCGGCCTCGACGCGCGCGGCCAGCGCCGCGTAGTCGTTGCCTGTCAACGTGATAGGCGCGCCGAAGGTGCATCGGGCGTGCGCGACGGAGGGAAAATTTGCATGCCGGGGTAGCACGCGGTCCAGTCCGTCCAGCCTGATCGGAACGACTGGGATGCCCAGGCGCGAGGCGATCATGCCCACGCCGGGCTGGAACGGAGCGATCTCGCCGGCTTCGGTCCGCCGCCCTTCCGGAAAAATCAGGACCGAGTAGCCGTCGTTGACGATTTCGCCCATGTACCGCAGCGTCTGCCGCGTGCCGGCGCTTCCCTGCGTCAGCGGGAATGCGTTGAAGAACAACGCCGAGAGGTAGTAGTTCAGGCTGTTGGTAAACCACGCCACCGTCGTGTGCCGCTCGGGGAAGAAGTGCGCGTCGAAGAACTCCTTCATCATTGCGGGCGCCGTGCGATACCGCCACCGCGCCGGCAGCGAATCGAGGATCACCGGTCCATCGAAGTGACTCTGATGGTTGGCGGCGAAGATCACCGGCCCCTCGATCTTCTCGAGATGCTCGAGTCCGCTGACCGTGACGCGCGCGAAGATCCGTCCGAGCGGAAGAATCCACGTCGGCAGGCTGACCCGACGGGCGATGCGCGCGGGAACCGAACGATTCCACGACGGGAAGACGATTGGCGACTGGCGATGGGCGATCGGCGATTGTGATTGGCAATTGGCGATTGATGATTGCAGAGTGCTGATTGGCGATTGAGTCCAGGCCGGAGGGGCAACGAGGGCTTCGAGGTCTGCAACCGTTCGCGCCGCGCTGAAGCCGGCCTCGTCCACCGTGACCTGGAACATCTCTTCGAGCGCCATCATCAGTTCAACGCGCTCGAGCGATGTGAGACCGAGCTCGTCGATCGTCGTCGAGGACTCGATCGTGCGGCCGGGCGCGAATCTTTCAAGTACTGCAGCGACACTCTTTCCCGCGCTCGTGGAGCTTCCGGCTTTAGACGCAAGATCCGCCCTCTGACCCGTGAGCCAGTTGCGCAGCTCGCGGCGTTTCAGCTTCCGCGTGCCCTCCGTGCGCGGCAATTCCGTTCCGGGCCACACCGCGCTCGCGCGGATCTTCTGATGATCGCCGAGCTTCGCGTTCGCTGCGCGAACGACAGCGTCAGGATCCGTTCCTGGCGCCAGCAGCAGGACCGCCTGCACGCGCTCCGCGGTACTACCGGGAACAGGCGCGCCCACGACCGCGGAGTCGATCACGCCAGGCTGTTCGTTGAGCGCGCGCTCCACGTCCTCCGGGAAGACGTTCAACCCTTCGGGCGTGACGATCATTTCCTTCTTGCGCCCGCGAATCATCAGCTGCCCTTCGGCATCGAGCTCGCCGATGTCTCCTGTATGGAACCAGCCGTCCTCGAACGCTTCGCGGGTTGCCTCGGGCGCGTTGAAGTAACCCTTCGTCACGTTCTCGCCGCGCACGAGGATCTCGCCGTCTTGAGCGATCTTGATTTCGACGCCTGCGATTGGTTTTCCAACCGCGCCGCGTTTCGCGTGCAGCGGATGGTTGAGCGTGACGATTGGCGCCGTCTCGGTGAGTCCGTAGCCCTGTACGACGACAAAGCCAAGCCGTCCCCAGAACGCCTCGAGCTCCGGTTCCAGCGGCGCGGCGCCGACGACCATCGCCCAGAACTTGAACCCGAACAGACGATGGATCCGCCGGTAGTGCCACCAGCGTCTCGCCCAGTGCATCCCCTCGGGCGGCGGCTCGGCCGCTTCAGGGGCGACGCGCACGACGTAATCCTTCAGGACCTCGAGGATCTTCGGGACGCACACGAGAACCGAGATGCGCCGTTCCTTGATCTGCCGGACGATATCGTCCGGAGCGTAGCTGCGAGTGAACAGGACGACGCCCGGCAGCATCGGCGGCACGAACGTCGCCATGGCCTGTCCGAACATGTGGCTGAGTGGGAGCAGGTTCAAAAAGCGGATCGGACGAAACGGCCGCGCGTACTTCCGGTACTTCGCCAGTTCACGCTCGATCGGGACAATGTTCGCCAGGATGTTCTTGTGCGTGAGCACGACACCCTTCGGGTCCGCGGTCGCGCCGGACGTGAAGATGATCTCGGCAGTGGTGTCGCTGCCGATGTCCGATGTCCGATGTCCGATGTCCGTTTCCGGAAGGCTTGCTGCACCCTTTGTTGAACTTGTAGCTTCCGCCTTCAGGCGGAAGATCTCAGCGAGCTTCCAGATCGGCTTGTCGCTGCCGGTGTGCGACACGTCCACGGCCTCGCCAACGAGGATCGCCTTCGCATCCACGATCCCCACGACTTTCAGCAGGAAATCTGCGGACGCGCGGTAGTCGATGGGGACAATGACGATCCCTTCGAGCAGCGCGCCCCACATCGCGGCGATCCATTCAGGGCGGTTCTCGCTCCAGATCGCGATCGCCTGGCCGGCCGCGATGCCGTTGTCGCGCAGACGCTGTGCGAATTGTCGAGCCGCCGAGCCCAGCTCTCCGTATGTCCACGTCCACGTCCGGTAACCGTCGTCATAGGCGAGAAACTGCGCGTCCTTCACCGCGTCGCCCGTGACGTCGGCGAAGAAGTCGAGCAGCGTGCGTCTCGTCATGTGTCCTGAATTATGATGGAAAACTCCGCGCGCCACGATCTGCGAGCGGGCGAAGGTGCCACATGCGTGTGTTTCTCACCGGCGGAACGGGGTATGTCGGGGGTGCGGTGCTCGATGCGCTGGTCCGCGCCGGCCGTCATGTGGATGCGCTCGTGCGCAACAATGAAGCCGCCGCGCGCGTGCAGGCGCGCGGTGCGAGTCCGGTGCTTGGCGACATCATGCAACCGGCGTCATGGCGCGACGCGGCGGCCGGGGCGGATGGCGCCATTCACGCGGCCGCCGAATATGGTGCGCATCAGCGCGAGTTCGATGCGACTGCGGTGGACACGCTGGTCCGCCTGCCGCCCAAACCCGGCCGCTTCCTGATTTACACGTCGGGCATCTGGGTCCTCGGACCTGCCCCCGCGCCAGTCGATGAAACCGGGCCGGTGAACCCAATCGAAATGGTCGCGTGGCGTCCTGCGCACGAGCAGAAGATTCTCGACACCGCGGCTGCCGGTGTTCGCGCAGTCGTGATCCGTCCTGGCATCGTGTTCGGCGGATCCCGCGGCATCGTGGGCGATCTGCTCAAAGACGCGGCGAACAGCCTCGTACGCATCATCGGCAGGGGTGAAAACCACTGGCCGCTCATTTACGAACGCGATCTCGGCGAGCTGTACGCGCGGATCGTCGGCACGCCTGCAGCCTCGGGTGTCTTCCATGCGACCGACGATAGCGCCGAGACGGTGAACGAGATCGTTGCCGCGCTGGCCGAACACGCGCCCACGCCGCCGAGCATCCGGCACGTCCCGCTGCCCGAGGCGCGCAAGAAAATGGGACCGTACGCGGAAGCGCTTGCGCTCGATCAGATTGTGCGGAGCCCGCGCGCACGCGCGCTCGGCTGGGCTCCGACGCTGCACTCGGTGGCAGGCAACGCCAAGCGGCTCTTCGAGGAATGGAAGCGAGGCAAGGCAGCGTAACGATTTGGAAATCTGGGAATTTGGAAATTTGCAAATCTGGAGGACACGGAGATGAAGAGAGCTGTACTCGCCGCCGCGTTTGCACTGATCGCAGGGCCGGCGTTCGCACAGGGACCCGCGCCCGCCGCGGTGAATCCACACGCGGCACATGCAATGGAGCAGGCGGCGACCACCACACAGCCCGCGGCCGCGCGCAATCCGAACCTGCCGCCGTCGGGCGACAACGACGCGGCGCAGGCGATCGAGCAGCTCAAGTCGTCGCCACGACACGGCGAGTGGGTGGACATCAAGGGCAGCAACGGGACGCCGATCAAGTCCTTCGTCGTCTATCCCGAACGCCGGGACAAGGCGCCGGTGGTAATCGTAATCCACGAGATCTTTGGTCTCAGCGACTGGATCCGTGGAGTCGCCGACCAGCTCGCGAAGGAAGGCTTCATCGCGATCGCTCCTGACTTCCTCTCGGGACGCGGACCAAACAAGGGAGGAAGCCAGGAGCTTGGCTCCCAGGGATCCACCGCCGAGATCCGCAACGTCACGCCCGACGACACGGTGCGCATCCTCAACGACGTGCGCGCGTACGCGTTGACGATTCCCGCGGCGAACGGGAAGATGGCTGCCATTGGATTCTGCTGGGGCGGCGGGACGGCGTTCACGTATGCGTTGCGCCAGCCGGCGTTGAACGCGGCGGTCTCCTATTACGGACCAATGTCGGCGGACCCGGCGGCGTACGCGGGCGCGAAGGTGCCGGTGCTCGGCCTGTACGGCGGCAACGACGCGCGCGTCAACGCGAACATCGAAACGGCGAAGGCGGGAATGGCGCAGGCCAAGGCGATCTACGATCCGCACATCTTCGAGGGCGCCGGGCACGGATTCCTGCGCCAGCAGTCGGGCGGCGCGAACGCGCCCGGCAACATGAAGGCGACGGAACAAGCCTGGAAGCTGACGCTGGATTTTCTGCGCGCGCACACGAAGTAAGGCGCGGCTGTCAGCGCTTCTGGCTCAGGGCTTCTGGCTCGGGGTCATTTAAAACTCAGGCCGCCGCTCAGGACGAGCAGCGTCGTGCGCGGCTGGCCGACCACGCCGGCGACCGCAAGCTGCTCGGCGACCGAATACCACCGGAAATCAACGGCGAAGGCGATGTGCTCGCTGGTGAACCAGCGGGCACCGCCGCCATAGTTCAGCGTCTTGCGATACGGCGCCTCGGCCGCCGGCTTGTCCGCGAGGTCGACGTACAGCTTCGAGCGGCCGAACAGTCCGCCACTGATGTAGCTCCAGCCGTTCCTGTGGCCGAAGTTCAGTGAAATCTCCGGCGAGAACGTCGTGAAGTGCCGCCGGACCGTCGGACTCTTCGTCGTCGTCCCATCCGACGCGACGACGTCGAGCGTCCGTGTCCCTCGCGCCACCACCACATTGCCGCCGAACCCGAGCATGACCTTTCCCCTGGTGCGCCACGGATAGATGTGTGCGCCGCCGACCAGCCCGAAGCTCCTGACCGGAAGGTTGCCCGCCTCGACCGACAGGTTTTTCGCAATGTCCGGTTCGACCTTGTGACGCGCGAACGCGCCGCGCAGGTCGACGGCGATTGGGCCGATCGGATCCTTCTCCTGCGCCGCGGCCGGTGCGGCGGTCATCAGGCATAAAAACAGATACGCAGAGAGACGTTTCGACATAGGGATTCAGGAAGCAGGAACGAGAGACCAGCGACTCAGTATAGTCTCCGTTCGCGGGCAATCTCCCGCGCGAGCGCGAGCGCCGAGTCGAAGTCCGCGACGCTGCCATCGAGCTGCCGTTCGTACACCTGCTTCAGCACTTCGCCAACGGCGGGCCCAGGCTTCACGCCCATCTCGAGCAGGTGACGTCCCTTCACTAGCGGCTGTGGCGGTGCATGTTCGACACCGAGGCGGCGCGCGCGCTCGAGGAATTCGTCCATCGCCGAACAGTCGAAGCCGCCGCCGCGTCCCTCGCAATCCGCCTTCGCCACGCGCGCAAGCAGCTCCAGGTCCACTTTCTGCGCGAGACGCCGGAACGCGCCGTCGCCGACCGGAGAATTCGCTCTGGCGTACATGCCCGGTTTGAGGTGATTCGCGACGATGCCGAGCACGTCGCGGCGGACGTCGTAACCCTGCATCGAGTGCACGTTCAAGCGATCGAGCAACGCGACGGCTGGTGCGATCCCCTGTTCCTCGTGATCCAGCGATCGGATTCGTCCGTCGATGTGTGCCGTGGTCGCGGGCTTGCCCAGGTCGTGGCAGACGGCGCCGAGCATGACGGCGACCTGCTGCGGATACGGCAGGTCGTCGATCCGCTTCCGCGCCTCGTCGATGACCAGCAGGGTGTGCACCCACACGTCCCCTTCCGGATGCCATTCCGGTTCCTGTGGGCAGCCGACGAGAACGTCGAGCTCGGGGAAGAGACGCTCGATTACGCCAAGCTCCAGCGCCAGCGCGAAGCCGATCGACGGGCGGGGCGCGCGCAGCAGCAGCTTCTCAATCTCTCCCCAGATGCGTTCCGCGGGAAGATCGTCGAGCGGAAGCAATCGGCACAGCGCCTTCGTCGCGTCGTCCAGCGTGAATTCGAAACGCGCGGCGAACTGGATCGCGCGCAGCACGCGGAGGCTGTCGTCGGCGAACGTCTGCGGATCCACCGCGCGCAGCAGGCGTCGCTCGACGTCCTTTTGTCCGTGGAATGGATCGATGTACTCGCCGGTCAGGGGATCCCACGAAATCGCATTGATCGTGAAGTCGCGACGGCGTGCCGCTTCTTTCGGCGAAAGCGTCGGATCCCCGAGGACGGCGAAGCCCTTGTGTCCGCGTCCGGTCTTCGACTCCGTCCGCGGAATGGAGACGTCGAGTCCCGCGACCTTATAGACGGTAAAGCTTTCACCAACGGTGTTGACGGAACCGAATGCGGACAGGATTCTCTTCAGCCGCGCCGCATCGATGCCGAAAACTTCGATGTCGATGTCCTTGGACGGATGCGGAGCCGAAGGATGCATCAGGCCATCGCGAACCCAGCCGCCGACGATCAGCGCGCGGCCGCCCGCGTCGCGCACGGCTTTCGCGATTGCCCGGGTTCCTGCCTCAGGCGGGTCGATGCTCACGCGCTCCTCACGGTGCGGAAACCGTAGTCGGTATAGCGGAAGGAGGGATCGATCTTGCTGCGCGCGGAGCAGCGGCTGATCGTGACGGCATGGCGCCAGGAGCCGCCGCGCGAGGCGCGACGCGCGCCGCTCTCTGGGCCGCGCGGATTCGCCGGCGGCGAGACCGCGTAATACGCGGCGTCGTGCCAGTCCGCGCACCACTCGTGGATATTGGCCGCGATGCCATAGAGACCAAATGCATTTGGCTCGCCGAGCGTGATCGACCACGGGCCCGCAAGCGGACCCCGTCCCTTGTCGGGAATCCACGCCGGGATTTCGTTGCCCCATGGAAATGCGGCACCGTCGATGCCGCCGCGCGCGGCGCGCTCCCATTCAGCTTCGGTCGGAAGCCGTTCGGCGCTGCCTTCGCGGGTCCGCCACGCGCAATACGCCACCGCGTCATGCCAGCTCACGCCGACGACAGGACGATCGTCCCCCGCGAACGCCGAATCGTCCCAGTCGCGTGGCGCGGCATGGTGCGTCGCGTCGAGAAACGCGCGGTACTCGCCGCGTGTAACGGGATAAATCGACGCGTCGAATGCGTCCACATGGACGTAATGCGCCGGGCGCTCGTCGTCCTGCCCGCTGTGGCTGCCCATGAGGAAGCGGCCGGCCGGGATGCGCTCAAATGGCATCGCGGCGGCGCCCGAACTTCCGGACGAACCTGTCCGTGAAACGCGGCGCGACGATGTTCAGCACGGCGAGCAACCGCGACGCACGGTGCGGGTACACCTCGGGCCGCGGCCGCCGAATGCACGCAACGATCGCCCGCGCGACGTCGTCCACCGTCTGCTTCGGACCAAGGCCGCTGACGGCATGCCCATAGTCGCGTGCCATCGCGTCATGAAACTCGGTGCGCGTGGAGATCGGGTAGACGCAGGACACGTGGATCGGCGTGCCCGAGAACTCGGTGCGGAGCGACTCGGCGAGTCCGGCCTGCGCGGCTTTGGTTGCCGAGTAGCCGCCCATGAACGCGATCCCGCGCCGCCCGACGATCGACGAAACGAAGATCAGATGCCCGCTGTTGTGCGCACGGAAGATGGGCAGCGCCGCGCGGGCGCCGTAGAACGTGCCCATGTAATTCACGTTCATCATGCGCTGCATGATGTCGGACGGCGTGTCCTCCAGCGTTCCGTAAAAGCCGAAGCCGGCGTTGCAAATCATGATGTCGAGGCGGCCGAACTCCTGCGTCGCGCGCGCAACGAGCGCCTGCACGTCCTCCTCGCGCATGACATCCATCGGAAGGATCGCCGCGCGCCCGCCCGCCGAGATAATCTCCGCGGCTGTCGCTTCAAGCAGTGCGGTCCGGCGCGCGCCCAACACCACGGCGACACCTTCACGAGCCAGGTGTTTCGCGCACGCGAGCCCGATGCCGGAGGAGGCGCCGGTGATCGCGGCGACGCGGCCGCTCAGATCCATCAATAGATACTATACGGACGATGGACCCGGCCATTCGACTCCTGAAAGATCTCGTTGCGATCGATTCCGTCAATCCGTCGCTGGTGCCGGGCGCGGCCGGCGAAGGGGCGATCGCGGCGGCCGTCGCGCAGCACCTGCGCGCGATGGGCCTCGACGTCGAAATACAGGAGGCGGCGCCCGGGCGCCCGAACGTGATCGGCGTGCTCGAGGGAAGGTCGCGCGGACGATCCCTCATGCTCTGCGGCCACATGGACACTGTCGGCGTGGAAGGGATGAAAACACCCTTCGATCCGATCGAACGTGACGGCCGGCTCTACGGACGGGGATCGCAGGACATGAAAGGGGGCGTGGCCGCAATGATCGATGCGGCGCGCGTGCTCGCTGCGGACAGATTCGCCGCCGGGCGTCTGATCGTGGCGGCGGTCGTGGACGAAGAGTACGCCAGCATAGGCGCGGACGCGCTCGTGACACGCTGGCGCGCCGACGCCGCGGTCGTCACCGAGCCCACCGATCTGCGCATTGCGACAGGGCACAAGGGATTCGCGTGGTTCGAGATCGAAACGCGTGGACGTGCCGCGCACGGAAGCCGCCCCCGCGACGGCCGTGACGCCATCGTCAGGATGGGACGCGTTCTTCACGCGCTCGAAGCGCTCGATCACCGGCTGCAGTCACGCGCGCCGCATCCGCTGATGGGCACCGCCTCGCTGCACGCATCGTTGATCGAAGGGGGCCGGGAACTGAGCAGCTATCCCGATCGATGCGTGCTCAAACTCGAGCGTCGAACGATTACGGGAGAGACAGACGAGATCGTCAGTCACGAACTGGAACGAATTCTCGAAGAGCTTCGACGCGACGATCCGGAATTCGAAGCTTCAGTGACGCCGCTGTTCGCGCGGCCGTCTTATGAGATTCCGGCCTCGCACGAATTGCCGCGGTTGTTGCTCAAGGTGCTATCGCGCGAGCACGACAAGGAACATCAATTCGAGGGGATGAGTTTCTGGACGGATGCGGCAGTGCTCGGCGCGGCGGGAATCCCCTCGGTGCTGTTCGGGCCTGGTGGCGCAGGCCTGCACAGCATCGAGGAGCACGTCGAACTCGACGACGTGCTTCGGTGCCGCGATGCGCTGATCGCGCTGGCGCGCGACTGGTGCATCGGGCAGGACACGTGACGCTCAGGCCGTTTTGCGGAACACGAGGCGCTGAGGCACGAGGACGTGCCGCCGCGCATCGCCTTCGAAGCGCTGGCGCGGCGCGCGCCCGCTGACTTCCCAGCCCGGGCTGTCGTGCCCGCAGGAAGTGCAGCGCATCATCACCCGCTTGCCTTCGAAGTGCAGCACTGAATCATGTCCGCGCAGGCCGCAGAGCATCTGGCCGACGCGTGTAATGGCCCGATTCATTACGCCGGCGCTGGTCTGCGTATCGTCAATACTCGTGGTCGCCGTGAGTCGCTGGGCATAGTTGGTCACCATGTCGACAATCACCCTTTTCTTTAACCTAGGACGCCGGCTCGACTGGCTCGGTTCCGCCCTTCGACCTCAAGGATATCAACACCCGTGCCACGTGAGAACGGCTCAGATGGAAACTCAGCCGACACAAGGATTTAGAGCGAATTCCGTTAGTGATCCTGCGGCTGGGCTGTTGTAATAGATGAAACAGCGGTTGCCGGCCTGGTTGGACGCACGCTACACAGGTAAGAAGGGAAAGACTTTACTCATCGTTCGCCGAGAACGCCGCGAAGTACAAATCCGACATTGGCCGGCCGCTCCCCCAGCCGCCGCATGAAGTAGGGGAACCATTCACAGCCGAATGGAACATAGACGCGGACGCGATACCCATCCCGCCTCAGCCCGCCCTGGAGATCGCGACGGATCCCGTACAACATCTGGAACTCGAACGTGGACGGATCGAGCGATCGCTGGGTCGCGAAGGCGCGCGTCGCATCGAGCATCGCCGGATCGTGCGTCGCAATCGCCGGGTAGTTTCCACCCGCGAGCAGCAGCTGCATGATCCGCACGAACGCGGCGTCCACGTCCGCCTTCGACTGGTACGCGACGTCCTTGGGTTCGTTGTACGCGCCTTTCACGAGGCGCACGCGCGCGCCGAGCGCATTCATGCGCGCCGCATCTTCCTCGCTGCGCGGCAGGCACGACTGCAGCACGACTCCCGCATTCCGATATCCCTGCTGCCACATCGTCTCGAACACGTCGAGCGTCACCGCGGTAAACGGCGAATTCTCCATGTCGATGCGCACGAAGAAGTCTTTCGCGGCGCCGGCGTCGAGGATGCGCCGTAGGTTGTCGACACAGGTCGCGCGGTCAATCGTGAGCCCGAGCTGCGTGAGCTTCAGCGACACGTTGCGATCGATGCCCGAAGCCGCGATCTTGTCCATGATGCCGAGATAGGTGCGCGTGGCGGCGTCCGCCTCCGCGATCGACGTGACGCTTTCGCCAAGGAAATCCAGCGTGACTGTGAGCCCGTCGCGTTCGATCGTGCGGGCGGCCTCGATTGCCTCCTCCACGCTCTCTCCCGCGATGAAGCGGCGGGCGAAGCCCGCCTGCGTGCGCATTCCGTAGCGCGATGCAAGCGATTTGAGGCCCTGACTTCCCGCGAGGATGTGGAAAAAAGTCCTGGAAACGATCTGCAGCATCAGTGCGTGCGCTGCGGCCGCCGCGGCGCGAGTATGTGCTGGATCGTGCGCCCGTAGTAGCGCAGCACGGTCCGCTCGCGGACGCGATACTTGCCGCCGCGCTCGACATGAATGATGTTGCGGTCCGCCAGCATCGCTCCGCCGATCTCGACGGCCTCGCATCCGCTCTGGACGGCGAGGTTCGCGCTGGACTGGCGGAGTGCGTCGATCAGCGCATCCGCGCGGGACTCGAGGTCACGTCGCGTGGTCGACGGACGCATCGCGGCGGCGACGATCGCGGTCGGCAGCACCTTGTACAGCAATCCGATCGTGTCGCGTATCTGGTGCGCGAGGTTCATCACGTCGCGGCGCGCTTCCGGATCGTAGCCGTCGAGCGGGATCGGCTTGCCGAACGTGACGAACGCGCGTGTCTGGTAGCCGACGGCGTAGCGCACCATCTCGGCGACTTCGCGGCCGAACGGCCGCGCCCGCCGCTTCGCCGCCGCGTGCGGCAGGATGTGATCCTCGAGGACGATGTCATACGCCACTGCGAGCGGAACGATGACGGCGCCGTCGACCTCCGCCTGAAGCGTCGCGTGCAGCAGGCCGGTCTTCGGCGTTTTCAGTTCGCCGGTATAGCTGCGTCCACCTTCGATGTAGAAGAGCAGGTCGCTGCGCTGCAGCAACTCGGCGATGTAGGCCTTCAACGTCACCAGGTACGCCGCGTCTTTCGTGTTGCGCCTGATCGGAATGGCGCCGGTCACGTGGCGATGAAGCAGTCCGAGCGGTCCGCCAAAAAGATTGATGCCGGCAGCGGTGACCGGCGGACGAATCCCGTTGTCGTCGAGCACCAGCGGTTCGACGAGATAGTCGAGATGTGACTTGTGATTGGAAACGTAGATCACGCGCCCGGTGTTCGTCGCCTGCTGCGCGATGCGCACGTGCTCGTCGACACGCTCCACCTTGCGGAGAATCGGGTAGAGGGGATGCTTGAGGGCGCGGTAGATCGGATACCGCTGCGTGGTCTTGAGCTCGTCGAGGTATGCGTGGATGCGCTCGCGCGCCTGCAGCTCGCTCTGCCCGTGACCGCCGCGCAGGTAGCGCGCCACGTCCTTGCGCGCCAGCACCGCCTGGGTAATGTCGTCGGGAAGCACCTGCCGAACTATATCGCCTTTTCCACCTCGCGGCACACCGCATCGGTGAACTCGCTCGTGTGCGCCGAGCCCCCGAGGTCGCGCGTGCGCACCTTGCCGGCCGAGAGGACGCGCGCCAGCGCGTCGCGGATGCGCGACGCGCGCTCGCGCTCCCCGATGTAGTCCAGCATCAGCAGTCCTGAGAGCAGCAACGCGGTCGGATTCGCGAGATCCCGGTCCGCGATATCGGGCGCGCTGCCGTGAACGGCTTCGAACACCGCGGCATCTGTCCCGATGTTCGCCCCTGGGACGACGCCCAGTCCACCGACCAGCCCCGCGCAGAGATCCGACACGATGTCGCCGTAGAGATTCGGCAGCAGCAGGACGTCGAGCTTTTCCGGGTGCATGACGAGATGCATGCACGCAGCGTCGACGATGCGCTCGTCGTAGCTGACGTCGATGAACTCGCGAGACACGCGCCGGCAGCTGTCGAGAAACAGGCCGTCGCTGAGTTTCATGATGTTCGCTTTGTGGATCGCGGTGACGCGCTTGCGGCCGAGGGCCTTCGCATGATCGAACGCGAAGCGCGCAATGCGCGTCGATGCCTTCTCGGTGATGATTTTTATGCTTTCGACGATGCCCGGGACGATCTCGTGCTCGAGGCCCGCATACAAATCCTCGGTGTTCTCGCGCACGATCACGAGGTCGACGTTTTCGAAACGGCTCGGCACGCCGGGCAGGTGCTTTACCGGACGCAGGTTCGCGTAGAGGTCGAGCGCCTTTCGCAGCCCGACGTTCACACTGGTGAAGCCTTCGCCGATCGGCGTCGTGACCGGCCCCTTCAGCGCGACCTTGTTCCGCTTGACCGAATCGAGGAGCGGAACGGGCAGCGTCTGGCCATGACGCTTGAACGCGATGACGCCGGCATCGTGCCGATCCCAGTCGATCTGGAGTCCCGCAGCCGTGAAGATGCGCAGGACCGACTCGGTCACTTCCGGTCCGATCCCGTCGCCGGGAATCAGCGTGATCGCATGCGCCATGAACTAGTCCTCGACCAGCCGCTCGGCGAGGAGCGCGGCGACCGGCTCCAGCAGCGCGCGATCGCGCGCACCGAATGCGGCGGGCTGGTCGCTGTCGATGTCGATCTCTCCCAGCACGTCGGAGCCGCGCATGATCGGCACGACGATCTCGGACTTCGTCTCGATGCTGCACGCGAGATACCGCGGGTCGGCATTCACGTCGTCCACGACGATCGTCGCCTTCTCCGTGGCGGCGGCGCCGCAGATGCCGCGGCCGAGAGGGATGCGCGTATGCGGCGACGGCTTTCCCATGTACGGCCCGAGCACAAGTTCGTCACCGTCGACGACGTAGATGCCGACCCACGTGTAGTGCGGGACGGCATCCTTCAACAGCCGCACCGTCTGCTGCATCGCCGATTCGGCGGCGGGCGCGGCGGCGATCGCCGAGCTGAGCGCCATCATCAACCCGTCGCGGTCGGTATCAGTCATTGCTTACCGGGGGGCGTTGCCCCGCCGGACCCCCCTACACGCGTGCTCGCGGGGACCCCACGGTGCCCCGCTCCGCTCGCGTGGCTCGTTCGCTCACGCTCACTCGCGTTGATATTCGTCACTCTTTGATCTCCCAGAAAATAAGGGCGAGGCCGCCCAGGATCGGCACCAGCTGCAGCGCGGTAGACAGTCCGTGAAGGCGGCCGAACTCCGCACGCCGCGGATCCCCCTCGGGCAGCGAAGACGGCGCAACACCGATCTCGCGTTGGAGCCGGCCGATTTGCGACGCGACCACGATCCCGGCGTACGCGCTTGCGGCGAGCATCGCTGTCGCGATGGCCGTGCGCCAGCCGAAGCGATGCGGGCGCGGACCAAGGATGCGACGGGTAATCAGTGTCAGGAGAAGAATGATGGCGGCGCCATAGCTGACGAGTGTGAAGCGCCGGAGCATCTCGCCGAACAGCGCGCCGGCCACCAGCCGCGCCTCGGGCAGTTGCCGCGCCGCGGCAACGTCGAATGCCACAGGGGCCGCGATGGCGCCAAGCACGACGAGGCCGCCGATCCAGACGACCAGCGCGAGAAGCGCAACATATCGCAGCGCCAACATCACATCATTATAGACTTCGCTCGGTGGGGCCCCTTTACGTTCCCCACCTCGCTGCGCGCTCGCGCCGCCGCTTCGCGTCGGTTCACTCCGTCGCTCGCTTGCGGCCGCAGGCGCTATAGACTTCGCTCGGTGGGACCCATGCTGATCGACTGGCTGCCGTGGAGCGCTGAAGCGTTTGCGCGCGCGATGCGCGAGCGCAAGCCCGTGCTGCTGTCGATTTCCGCGGCGTGGTGCCGTGCCTGTCATGAGATGGACGCCACGACGTACGCGGATCCCGAAGTCGCCACCAAGATTCAGGACGCCTTCATTCCCGTGCGCGTGGATGCGGATCAGCGTCCTGACATCAACGAGCGGTACAACCTCGGCGGCTGGCCGACAACGGCGTTCCTGACTCCGCACGGCGATCTGATTACCGGCGGCACATTCGTGCCGGCCGGACGTATGCCCGGTGTGCTCGCGCGCGTGGCCGCGGAGTACGCGGCGTCCACACATGCGGCGGCGCAGAACATCGAGCCAGCGACGTACGTGGAAGACGGCGATGGTGCACCTGATCTCCGCGCGGACGACGACGCACTCGTGGAAGCGATTTTTTCCTCGTTTGACGAGCGTTACGGCGGCTTCGGCATCGAGCCAAAGTTCCCCCACTCGGCTCCGCTGCACCTGGCGATGGCGCTGTTTCGCGAGACCGGCGATCCGCACTGGCGCTCCGTCGTGCAGTGGACGCTGGATGCGATGGCCGATGGCCCGCTGTGGGACGCCCGCAGTGGTGGGTTCTATCGCTACTCGACCGCGCGCGACTGGCAGCTCCCGCACCAGGAGAAGCTGCTCGACACGAACGCGGCGCTGCTGCGCGCCTACGCCGAGGCGACGATCGTGTTCGGGCGATCGAGCGATCGCGATCGCTGCGCGAACATCGCCAACTTCATTACGACGGCGCTGCGCGCCGACGGGGGCGGATATTTCGGAAGCGATGCCGATCGCATTCTTTACGCCGATGGGAACGCCTCCGCGACCGGCGCGCTGCTCGGCGCGGCGACCGTGCTGGACGACTCGGCACTGGCGCAGGAGGCGCTGGCGTCGTTCGAACGCGTCATGCTCGCGTGCTACAGGCCCGGTCTCGGCCTCGCGCACTACTTCGACGGTGCAGCGCGCGTGCGCGGCCTGCTTGCCGACCAGGTTGCAGCCATCGGCGCGCTGCTCGACGCGTACGACGTCAGCGATGGCGAGCCGTACCGGATGATGGCGGAGGAACTGTCGCACCTGCTCATGCGTGACATGTGGGACGCACAGGCGGGCGGCTTTTTCGATCGCTCCACGACCCCGGATGACATCGGCCTGCTGCGCGCCATGCGCAAGCCGTTCGTGGCCAACGCCGAAGCGGCGATCGCGCTTGCCAGGGTATCCAGGCTGGAAGCGCGGAAGGGTTTCCCGGATCCGGCAGCCTTTCGCGAGCACGCGATTGGCGCGCTGAACGCGGCAGGACGGCAGCTCGACGGCCAGGGACCGGGTGCCGCGTATTACGCGCTCGCCAGCCGCCAACTGATAAACTGACCGGCGCCTTGAGTACCAGAACTTTTGATTCGCTCTCCGCGCCGGCAGCCGAACAGGACGCGCGCAACAGCGCGCTCATTTCCACCTCTCCCTACGTCGGGCCGCGCTTCGAATCGAGCGTGCTGCCGCTCGCGCTGGACTTGACATCGGCGGAATTCACGGCGGACGACGACGCGGCGTTCGGCGCGCTCGAAAAACAGGCCGCGCGTATCGCGATCGAGTCGCTGACCTCGCTGGCGAAAGCCAACGATATCGATCATCTCGGCGGCGGACTCGAGTTGATTCCCGCGCTGCTGATGACGCTCGCGGTCACCGATTACGAACGCTCGCACTTCACGATCGAGCACGGCCACACGAGCATCGGGTATTACTCGGCGCTGTCCGCGCTTGGTTTCCTCGATCGCACACGGGTCATCGACGGATTTCGCCGCAGCCTCGACATTGCCGGACACGTCTCGTGGATCCCCGGCGGCACGGAACTGAGCTCCGGCCGTCTGGGCGTGATGTACTCAGTCGGGACGGGTCTCGCGCTCGGGTTGAAGGCGCACCATGGCGCCGCGGCGCACGTGATCTGCCACACCGGCGACGCCGGCTGGATTTCGGGACAAGCGCTCAACGGCCTCAACGCGGCCGCCGTTCACCGCGCGCCGATCACGTTCGTGATGCACCGCAACGGCATCCAGCTGTCGGGCAGCACGCGCCACATCATGAATCAGGATCCGCGCGGGATCGTCGCGAGCTTCGGCGTGAAGATTCTCGAGATCCGCTCGCTGCACGATCGCCGCGAGCTGTTCGCCGCGTACCGCGAAGCGTTCCGCATGTCGCAGGCGGGACAGCCCGCGATGATTTACCCGACAGGATGGGGCAGCTCGGCGAGCGACCCGTCGGTCACCGTCGACGATTTCGGCAAGAAGTACGGCATCGTGGACGAGACGCGGAAGTTCGCGTCGGAGCACGGCGTGCCGGTGGATCGCAGCATCTGGATTCCGGGCTCGCTCATGAGCTTCCGCGACGTGCGCGCCATGCTGCAGTGCCTTTTCTACGTCAACGATCTGCCGGGTGGCGAAGCGCACCACGACGGCGGCATGAAGGGGCGCGACGCGCAGGCGGTGCTGGCGAACCCGCTGCTGCAGTTGACGCCGGGTGAATCCGCGCGTCTGGACGCGCTGCGCAAGGCCGCTCCGCGAAAAGTGGTGACGACCGCGAGGCCGGCAAAGGGAACGCCCAACCTGACGCTCACCAAGGCGGACATTAAAGATGTGGCGCTCCCCGGGCCGGATAAGCCGGTCTCGCCTCGCGCCGGCTCCGAGGCGGCGTACGTAGCGCTTGGAAAGAAGCACGCGAACCGCATCTTCGTCGTGTCCGCGGATCTCAATCCATCGACGCGCCTCGAAAAGCTCGTGAAGGCGTTGCCGGACGGCCATCGTTTCGAGATGAGCATCGAGGAGCAGGCCGCCACGCTGCTCACGGACGGTCTCGCCTTCAGCAGCCGCGAGCCGCAGCTGAACGTCTTCTCGACCTTCGGCGCGTTCCTCGAAGGCATCGCGCGCGAAGGCTTCGAGATGTGGCGCTACCAGCGCAACCTCACGGGCCCGAACGAAGGTCTGAACGTGCTCATGCACTTCGCGCACGTCGGCGCCTGCACGGGACGCGATCACTTCTCGGGCTGGAGCCTCGACTGGATGAACCTGGCGCTCGGCTATCTGCCGTTCCTGCGCAGGTTCTACGCTCCGGCGGATGCGCGCGCCGCGTTCATCGCCGTCCGCGACGCCGCCGCCGGCTACGGCGGGCACATCGTCGCCATCCCGCGCGACAACCTGCCGGTGCTGACCGGCACGGACGGGATGCCGATCTGGAACGCGGACGATCCATGGACGCCGCTGACCGCGTTGCGCAAGCGCGACGGCGCGAAGACCGCGATCCTCACTGTCGGCGCGCCGAGCTATCTCGCCGCGCAGGCGTCCGACGCGCTGTCCAGCCGCGGCATGGCGGTTGACGTCCACATCGTCAATGGCTTCCCCGGGGACGACGGCGCGCTCGCAGAGATGGCGACGCGATATACGCGGATCCTGACGCTCGAAGACGGCTTGATCGGGACCGTCGAAGCGGGACCGAGAGGATTCGCCGCGTACGCGGCAGGGAAGTTCGCCGGCACAGGGGTCCGCCTGGAACATGCGGGGATCATCGATCCGCGCGTTGCGCCGTCGGAGACGTTCCAGGAAGTATGGGCGCACTACGGTATGACGTCCGACGCGATCGCCGCCCGTCTCAGTCGATAAGCCATGGCGAGGACGGCTTGAAGATCAGCTTCGGCCCGTTCACGCTGGATCTCGACACGCGGCAGCTCACGCGCGACGGCGAAGCCATTCACCTTTCACCGAAGGCGTTCGATCTCCTCGCCGCGCTCGCGCACGAGCGGCCGAACGTCATCTCGAAGGCGGTCCTGCAACAGCGGCTGTGGCCGGACACGTTTGTCGCGGAAGCCAATCTTTCAAACCTGATCGCGGAGATCCGGCAGGCCCTCGACGACTCTCCGCACGAGCCGGTCTACGTCCGCACAGCGCACCGGTTCGGTTACGCCTTCTGCGGGGAGACGTCGGTTGCGGGACCCAGCGGGCGAGCGGCGCATCCGCCGCGGTGCTGGATCGAGTGGGGAACGCAGCGGTTCCCTCTGCATGCCGGCGAGCACGTGATCGGGCGTGATGCGGACGTCGCGATCCGGATCGACGCGTCAACCGTCTCCCGCCGTCACGCGCGCATCGTGGTCGAAGGGGACAAGGCCGTGCTCGAAGACTTCGGCAGCAAGAACGGCACGTTCTGCGGCGACGCGCGCGTGAGCGCTCCCGTCCCGCTCCAGGACGGCGACCACATTCGTCTCGGATCGCAGCTCATCACGTTTCGCGTGCGCTCCGCTGATTCGACCGAGACGCAGGTGGAGACGGTGCGGTGATTCCTGGCATCGCCACCGGCACGCGATTCGGGCCGTACAAAATCGTCGGGTGGATCGGCGCGGGCGGGATGGGCGAGGTCTATCGCGCCCGCTACATCTTCTGCGGCGACGTCAGGACCTCATCGGCCGCGTCCCTTCCGGCTGCCACCGGCGCAGTATCGTGCCGCATCATCATCGGTGATCGTGAGGTCGGACTCTCTCAGGGCCCGCACATCCTCGGACGCACTACGGAAGTCGCGATCTTCGTGGATGACGTCGGCGTGTCGCGCCACCACGCGCGCATCACCGTCGAGAGCGGCGGCGCGGTTCTGGAAGACCTTGGCAGCAAGAACGGCACGATACTGAACGGCTGCCGGGTTGCGGCGCCGACCGCGCTCGCGGACGGCGCCTTCATTGTCCTCGGCGCAACCGTCCTCAAGTTCCGCCTCTTCGCGGCGAGGGATCGACGGAAACCGCTACGATCCGCTCTTAGGTGATGCTGCGACACGCGTTCCTGGCCATCGTTCTTGCGGGTTCGTTGTCAACCGCGGACGATCCGCCGCGCGAATGGATCGAGACCACCGGACATCGCGTGATCCGGCTTTCCGATCAGCCCGGAACCGCCAGCCTCTACTTCCATCAGAATCCCTATACGGCCACGGGCGACAAGATGGTGGTGTCGACACCGCAGGGGCTCGCCACGATCGCGCTCGCGACGAGAACGATCGCGCCGCTCGTCGAAGGACGCGTGAGCAGTCTCGTCGTGGGCCGCAAGACGCGGCAGGCGTTCTATATGAAGGGCGGCGCCGTGTACGCGACGAACGTCGATACGGGCGCGACGCGGAGAATCCTCGAGGATTCACGTATCCGCGGCGGATCAGGCTTCGGACTGAGTGCCGACGAGACGCTGCTCGCCGGCAGTTTCGTGAAGAGTACGGATGCCGCCGCGCCGGCTCCGCCGCGTTCCACCGCGCCGCCACCGCCGAATCCGCTCGCGACGCCACCTCCACAGGAGTCGAGCCTCGAAGCGCGCTGGGCCGCGCGGCTGCCCATGGCGCTGTACACGATCAATGTCGCGACCGGCGAGCTGAAGATCGTCTATGAGTCGAACGACTGGCTCAATCACGTGCAGATGTCGCCGACGGATCCGACGCTCATCATGTATTGCCACGAGGGTCCGTGGCACAAAGTCGACCGCATCTGGACGATTCGTACGGACGGTTCCAACCGGAAGCTGATGCACGAGCGGATGATGGACATGGAGATCGCCGGCCACGAGTTCTTCAGCGCGGACGGAAAGACGATCTGGTACGACCTGCAGACGCCGAAGAGCAAGGTGTTCTGGCTCGCCGGCGTGGAGGTCGACACCGGCAAGCGGACGCGATACTCGGTGGAGCGCAGCCAATGGTCGGTGCACTTCAACGCCTCCCCGGACGGGAAGCTGTTCGCGGGCGACGGCGGTGGGCCGAGAAGCGTCGCGGCTCCCGGCAATGGCCAGTGGATTTATGTCTTCACGCCGACGGACGGAAAGCTGCAGGGCGAGCGGCTCGTCGACCTGTCCAAACACGACTACCAGCTCGAGCCGAATGTCACGTTCACGCCGGACCAGAAGTGGATCGTCTTCCGGTCCACCATGCACGGCGCGACGCATGTGTACGCCGTGGAGGTCGCGAAAAGCAGCGGGCGTTGATCGAACCCTCAAAACGGGGACTGTCCCCGTTTTTCTAGGGCGCGCTCGTCGGTTTGGCGGTGCCGTCCGCCGTGGACAAATACAGCGCATTGAAGAGCAGCGGGAACGTCGCGTGCGTCTGCGCCCGGTGCTGCGGGCGCAGGCCGAACACGACGATGCGGCCCGGGTTCGTATCAATGCTGACCACCGCCGCGCGGCCCGCCATCAGATCCTCCCCTTTCAGCCACCCCGATGCGACCACTCCCGTGTTCGGATACCGCGCGATGACGCTCACCTTCTGCGACGAGAAGCCCTCGCCGACGCTGAAGAACGGGCTGTTGTTGTAGAAGCCCGTGGTCTCCGCCGGCATCCCCAGACCGAGCGGATGCGCCGTATCGACCTCGATATTGAGTATCGTGCCGGGCGCGAAGTGCTGATCCCGCGTGAGTCCCGCCTTCAGGTTCTTCAGCGGAACGCCGAGACGCTCGATCGCGAGATCCGACGCGCTGCCGAGCGTGACGAGCGTGCCTCCCTGCGAGACGAATTCCTTCAGCGCGCTGACGCCTTCATCGCCGATCCCGCCGCGGTACTCCGGACGCACGTTCGATCCCGACGAGCCTTCGACGATGCCGCGCGGCGCCTGGTCGGGCAGGATGACGACGTCGAACTTGCTCCGCAGCTTGCCGGCGCGGACGTCCGCGTTGTGGAGGGTCGTGAGTTTGAAGTCGTACTGTTCGAGGACCCAGCGCGTCCACCCCTCGTCCATGTTCCCGCCGGTCCAGGGGGAATACATGCCGATGCGCGGCGCCTTTACAGAGATCGCGCCCGAGGGCGCCGTTCCGTCCGCGGTCTTGATCTGCATGCCGAGCTCCGAGCCGACTGCGTCAAGCGATGCCTTCGAAGCGTTCAGGATCCATACCCGCGAGCCATTCGCGGCGGATTCGAACGCGAGCCGCGCGCCGTCCTTCAGCAACCGGTTCATCGCCTTCGCCGCGTCCGGACCGCGGTAGTCGAAGACGTAGCGTGGTCCGTTGCCGCTGACGCGCCCGTCCAGTTTCGGCGCGGTGTCGAGTTTCGTGAGCTTCACGTTATCCGGCAGCGGCTTGTGCGCGACGACGTGATCGACGCCGAGCAGCATGCCGAGCGACCAGGCGGTGACATCGTAGGGTGGCTCTGGAGGTGACGTTGGCGACCGGCGCACCTCCGGGTACGTCTGCTTTTCGAGAATGTCCTTCGCGTAACGCGCGAAGACCTGGGACATCGGGATGACGAAGGTGCCCCCCGCGTACTTCTGACCATCCGCGTCGAAGGCTGCGTCGGCGCGATACACGTCCACGCCCGCCATCTGCAGCTTGTCGACGAGATGCGCCGCTTCGTGCGGATCGTGCTGCGTCTCGACAGGAATCAGGATCGCGGCCGGATCCCCGTTCTTTCCATTCTCGATCGTGAGCCGGTTGACCTCGTAGATCTGCTGGAGCAGCGCTTCGCGCCGATCGGCGACGGTGTCGAGAAGCGCCATCGTCGCGATCAGTTCGTAATCGACGATGTCGCGGAGTGTCCAGTGGCCGCCCATCCAGGGACGCGGGTACTCCGTCCGCGAATTGATATCGGTGGGCGGTGGAAGCACGCCACCGGTATCGCCGCCGCCGCGGCCGCCTCGGCCGCCACCACCTTCAGCCGGCGCCGCCGCACGGCCGGGAATGGCGCGCTGCTGGTCGATGGGCGCGGCAACGCGCACGCTCGCGACTTCCGTGAGCAGTCCGACCTGGTTGTGCCACCAGCCGCTCCACGCCATGGCCCCCTGCCAGAAGTTCGTGTACGTGGAGTTATAGATGATGCCTTCCTTGCCGGCGGCCTCCAGCGCCGCCGCCTGGGATTGCCCAAGGATTCCATTCCAGCGGTAGATCAGCGGATGCACGTTGGCGTTGATGGGATCGGTTGCGGGCATGACGAAGATACGGGCGCCGCTGCTGCCCATCTGGTGCTCGTCGAGCCACACAGCGGGGAACCAGTCGTGCCACAGCAGCTTCGCCGTGTGCTGGCTTTCTTTCTGCGTGAACATGTACATGTCACGGTTGTTGTCGTGGCCCACGTACGGGTGATACAGGTAGGGAATCTGGCTCGTCTCGAACGGCGTGCCGAGGTTCTTGTTGAACCAGTCGGTCACCATGATCTGCCCGTCGGGATTCAGGCTCGGCACGAGCACGAAGATCACGTTGTCGAGGATCTTCTTCACGCCCGGCGAATTGTCGGTCGCCAGCCGATGGACGAGTTCGACGACCATCTGTGACGCGCCGATCTCCGTCGCGTGAATCGTCGTCGTGATCGCGACGACCGCCTTGCCCTGCCGGAAGATCTCGTCACGCTCCGTATCGGTGGGCGCGCCCCCCTGGAAGTACAGCTTCCGCTCGATCTGCTTGTAGCGATCGAGGTTCTTCAGCGTGTCCGGGCTCGCGATCTCCAGTGCAATGAACGGATTGCCGTTCGTGGATTTTCCGAGCTCGCGAAAGCGGACGCGATCCGTCGTCTGCGAGATCTGCCGGAGGTACTCGACGATCTTGTCCCAGCGCGCAAGCTTGTTGTCCGTGCCCATGCGGAACCCGAAGAACTGCTCGGGGGTGGGGACTGCCTGCTGCGCCGTCGGGTGCGCGAACAGCAAGGCGATCGCGAGCGCGGCAACGAGTCCTGCGTAGCTTCCGCCTCTAGGCGGAAGAACCTTCTTGATCATTGCTCCGCTCCAGGAGTCGGTGCGAGTGCGCGCTTGTGCTCGCTCCCGCGCATCAGGCGCTCGATCCGCATCGCCAGCGCCGGCGACACCGTCTGCGGTCCCTTCATTAGGTAGTTCTCCAGCTCCGCATAAGTGAAGCCCATTTCTGCTTCGTCGGTCTGACCGAGCCACAACCCGGCGCTCGGCGCCTTTTCGATGATCGCCTCCGGGACGCCCAGATCGCGAGCGGCCGCCCGGACTTCGCTCTTCAAAAGGTTGCCGATCGGCAGCAGGTCCACGCCGCCGTCACCATACTTGGTGAAGTAGCCGATCGAAAGCTCGCTGCGGTTCCCCGTGCCCGCGACCATGTAGTTCAGCGTGTTCGCCACGTAATAGAGCGTTGTCATCCGCAGGCGAGGCTTGACGTTCACGAGCGGCAGCTGCGCCTTGATGTCCTCGGTCGCGTGCGCGGGACCGGGAAAATGCTCCGGCGGAAGCGTCCTCACGACCTCCCCGAGAACCTTCGTGAACTGATCGTACGCTGGCGCAAGATCCAGGCGCAGGGTCGGGATCTGGAAGTGATCCGCGACGAGCCGCGCATCCGCTTCATCGCGCGGATCGGTGTGGCAGGGCATCAGCACGCCGACGACGTTGCTGGGAGCGGCCGACTGACATAAACGCGCGACGACCGCCGAGTCGATGCCGCCGCTCAAACCGAACACGAATCCGCGTGCCCCGGACTGCGCAACGCGCTGGCGCAGCCATTCCACGATCGAATCTGTGCTCTTGCTCATCTGCGGAACTATATCAGCAGGACTTTTTCGTCAGCGCGGGCGATGCCGTGATCACGCGGAGAAAAGCCTCCACCACGCCGGGATCGAACTGGCGTTCGCGTTGCCGATCGATTTCGTCGATCGCCTCTGCTACTGGCCATGCAGGTTTATACGGCCGTTGTTGCGTGAGCGCATCGAATACATCCGCGACGGCGACGACGCGTCCCGCGAGCGGAATATCGGTCCGGCGTAATCCCGCGTACCCGTCGCCGTCCCATCGCTCATGATGCGAAAAGGCAATCTCTTCAGCGAGGCGAAGCAGCGGAAACTTCCCGCCGGACAAGATGCGTGCGCCGATCGTCGTGTGCTGTTTCACGACCTCGAATTCCGCCGGGGAGAGCTTGCCCATCTTGAGGAGGATGGTGTCGGGCACGCCGATCTTTCCGACATCGTGCAGCGGCGCGGCGCGCGCGATGAGCGACACCTGCGAGTCCGGCAGTCCGAGCTGCCGCGCGAGAAGCGCCGACATCTGGCCGACGCGCTGCGTGTGCTGGCCGGTGTTGTCATCGCGGAATTCGGCGGCGATTGCGAGCCGCTCGATGATCTCGATCTGCGCCTCGACGAGCTCGCGAGTACGCTCGCGGACCTTCGCTTCGAGCAGCTGGTTCTGGCTCTGGATCTGGATGTAGAGAAACCGCGTCTCGAGCAGCGTCTTGATGCGCAGCAGCAATTCGTCCTGCTGGAAGGGCTTGTTGACGAAATCCTTTGCGCCGCGCGAGAGCGCTTCGCGGCGCGCCTCCTGGGTCAGATCGGCGGACAGGATGAGGATCGGCAAGTACGACGCCTCGGCGATCTCGTTCAACTGGTTCATGACCGCGAGCCCGTCCATGTGCGCCATGTGCAGGTCGAGCAGGATCAGGTCCGGCCGGTGCTGGACGTAGAGCGGGGCGGCCTGGCGCGAGTCGGTCGTGCTCTCGATGCGGACGAACCCGGCGCGCGTGAGTATCCGTCGAAGAATCTCGACGTTCGCATCCTCGTCATCCACGATGAGGATGCGGGCGTTCCGGAACGAGCGGGACATCATGGCGTGACAGCGGGGGAGGCGTTGGCGATGGCTTCGGCGGCAGGCGATTCGGGCCACGTCATCGGAGGCGCCGCGGTGTATCCGTCATGCGCGAGCCTCGCCTGGAAGAGCGAGACGGCGGTCGCGAGCCAGGCGAGCGCGAGAAAGCACTCGAGGACGATGGCCCCTTCGGCGATCACCCAGTAGTTCGATGCCGGCACGAGGCGTTCGGAAGCCAGCAGGACGCCCATCGCCGCGAGCACGAAGACGGAGAAAAGGACGATGGATGCAGGATTCCGGAACACGAATCGAGCGCCGCCGAGCAGCGCGCCCAATGCGCTGCGTCGATCCTCGACGGCGATGCGCACCTGCGCGAATGACAGTACGAGCGTCAGGAACAGCGCGATGACGAACGCCGCTTCGTGCACGTAGCCGTTGGGGAAATCGCCGCCGATGGCGAGGTGAAAGGCGCCCAGGAGCAGCGCGTTGACGAGGGCGAGACGCAGCATCGCGCCGAGATGCGCGCCGCAGGCGCCGAAGAATCCGCGCGCGCGCGTCGCGCGGCGGCGCGCGTAACGATCGAGCACGCCGCCGGAAAGAAAGGCCCAGATTAGCACCGCGCCGATCGCGTGCCTGACGTCGGCGGATCCGCCGTAGAACGACACGATCGCAATCGTGCCGGCGAGCACCGTCGGCGCCGCCGCAACGCGCGCGATTCCGTCCGTGAATGCGTGCGCCGCGCCCGTCCTGGATCGGTCCCCCACAGTGCGGAATCCTACATCAGGAAGGTATAATCGGCCGCTTGGATTCATTCATTCAGGAGTCATAGATGGCAACACGGAAAGGACCAATTCGCGTTCTGCATTACGGGTTGGGTCCCATCGGCGCGGCGGTGGTGAAGCAGGTGGCCGAGCGCCGCGGCTTCAAGATTGTCGGCGCGGTTGATATCGATCCCGCCAAGGCCGGACGCGATCTCGGAGAGGTCGCCGGCGTCGGCCGTCTGCTTCGTGTGAAGGTGTCCGCCGACGCGAAGAAGACCATCAAGTCCACGCGCCCCGACGTCGTCGTGCTGTGCACGGTGTCGTCGCTGAAAAAAGTGCTGCCGCAGATGGAAGAGATCCTGAAATTGAAGGTGCCCATCGTGTCGACAACTGAAGAGCTCGCCTATCCGACGGGCGGCAACATGAAATACGCGCGCGCGATCCACGCCGCGGCGAAGAAAGGAAAAGTGGCGGTGCTGGGCACCGGCGTGAATCCCGGCTTCACGATGGACGCGCTGCCGATCACGCTCACCGGCGTGTGCGAGCGCGTCGACGGCATTCGGATCGACCGCATCCAGGATGCCCGCGTCCGCCGGCTGCCCTTCCAGCAGAAGATCGGCGCGGGCCTGACACGCGAGCAGTTCCAGAAGAAGGTGGATGACGCGAGCGTGCGTCATGTGGGTCTCGCGGAGTCGGTGTCGATGATCGCGGATGCGATGGGCTGGAAACTGGACAAGATTACCGACGAGATCCAGCCGAAGATCGCCACGACGACCGTCGCCAGCGAGTTTCTCGCCGTGGATGAAGGCTACGTCTGCGGCCTGGTGCAGGATGGAATCGGCTACCGCAATGGCCAGCCGATCATCACGCTCCACATGGAAGCGTATCTGGGCGCGCCGGAATCGTACGACCAGGTGGAGATCGTCGGCTCGCCGCACATCAAGAGCAAGATCGCCGGCGGCGTGCACGGTGATGTGGCGACAGCATCGATCACAGTGAATTCGATCCCGAAGATCCTCGAAGTTGCGCCGGGTCTTCACACGATGCGCGACATGCCCATTCCCTCGTATTTCGGCGGCTGAGGATGGAAACTCACAGTGAAAAGATCATGCGCGTGCGTCGGGCCTACCAGGAGGCGCACGCGCGGTTCGTCAAGCGGCTGACGGAGGCGTCGGCGGAGGCGGCGGCGCGCGTTCCTGAAGGGGAAGGCTGGTCGGCGGCGCAAATTGGCTGGCACGTGGCCGCCGTGGACGCCTCGTTCGCCGGGCTCGTTTCAGGAGAGATTCCCGGCGCGAAGGAATTGCCGGACGGCGTCTCCGCGAAGCCGTGGTCCGAGATCCTCGCCGCGATTCCCGGGAAGCTCGAAGCAGGAAAGCGCGTGCAGCCGCCCGCCGCCGCCAGCCGCGATGACGTGTTGAAGGCGCTCTCGGACGCTGCGTCAAAAATGGACGCCGCGCTCGCGGGGCTCACCGAAGAGCGCGGCCGGCGCTATGTGATCACACACCCGGTGATCGGTACCGTTGCGCTGGCGGACATCGGCGACTGGGCGACGGCCCACACCATTCGCCACAACGCGCAGGCGAAACGCACGCTCGGCGCGTAAACCCCGTTAGCTGTCGCGCAGGATTGTCAGCGGATCGAGCTTCGTGGCGCGCCACGCCGGCAGCAGGCTTGCGGCGATTGACACCAGCAGCAACGCGCCCGCTACCACGGCGAGCGTCAGCGGGTCCGATGCCTTGACGCCGAATACGAGCTTGTCGAGCATGCCCGCGGCCAGCAGCGCGCCGGCGGTACCGATCGCGATCCCCAGCAACGCGGGCTTTAATCCTTCCAGCAGCACCAGTCGCAGGACGTCGGACGTCCGCGCGCCGAGCGCCGTGCGAATGCCGATCTCGCGCCGGCGGCCGCGTACGAGATAGGACAGCACGCTGTAGATGCCGACGGATGCGAGCATCAGTGCCGCCGCCGCAAAGGCTTCGAGTAACAGGGCGCGGAAGCGCTCGTTGACGAGCGTCTCTTCAATCACCTCGTCCATCGAGTGCACGGCCTGCACCGGAAGCTGCGCATCCATCGCGTGGACCGCGGCCACCGCCGCCCGCGCGACGCTCTCGGGATCGGCGGACGTGCGCAGCGCGACGGACGCGTCCCCGAATGGCAGGTCGCGCATGTAGTAGTAGACGGTTGGCGGCGCCTTCTCCGCGAGTTGCTCCTTTACATCGCCGACAACCCCGACGACCTCGATCGTGCGCGTGCGGGAAATGAGCGGCAGCGTGGCGCGGCGCCCGACCGGATCCGTGTCACCCCACAAGAGTTTTGCCGCGGATGCGCTGACGAGCAGCGCGTGCTCGTCGCCGCTGCGGAAGTCGCGTCCCCGCAGCATCGGGATCTCCATCGTCTTCATGTAGCCGGCGCTGGCGACACGGACCGACACCGTCGGCTGCTCGCGCGGGTTCAGCTCCGCCCGTCCTTCGATCACGAGCGGCTGCACGGATCCGCCGCCCGTCACCGGCAGTGTGTCCACCCAGCCGGCGCTCTGCACCCGCGGCAGCGCCCCGAGCCGGTCCATCAGCGCATCGTAGAAGGCGCGCCGCTGCGCGGGCTCCTTGTACCGCGCGTCCGGGAGGTTGAGATCCATCTTCAGAACGCTGCGCGGATTGAAACCCGCGTCCACGTGCCGCAGCGCCTGCAGGCTTCTGATCATCACGCCGGCGCCCATCAGCAGCATGAGCGAGAGGGCGACTTCGGCGACGATCAGCGCGCGCCGCGTGAGCGAGCCGGCGCCGGACGCATCGCTGCGTCCCCCTTCTTTGAGCGTGTCATTCAGATCGGTGCGGCCGGCGCGCAGCGCGGGGACGAGGCCCGCGAGGATGCCCGTCAGGATGGACGCCGCGAGCACGAAGAGCAGCACGCGGACGTCGACGGAGGCCTCTTCGGCGCGCGGCACCTGGTTCGCCACGAGTGACGCGCCCCCGCTGATCACGATCTGCGCCAGCAGCAGTCCGGCGGCGCCGCCCGCGATCGACAACACCAGCGACTCGACGAGCAGGTGCTGGAAGACGCGGCGCCTGCCGGCGCCGAGCACCGCGCGAATCGCGATCTCTTTCCGGCGGTTCATCGATCGCGCGAGGATCAGGTTGCCGACGTTCGCGCAGGCGATGAGCAGCACGAGCGCCACTGCGGCGAGCAGCATCAGCAGTGATCGCCGAATGTCGCCGACGATTAATTCCTGCAGCGGGATGGCGGTCCCTCCCCATCCGGCGTTCTCGGCGGGATACGCCTGTTCGAGCCGCTTCGAGATCACTTGCAGCTCGGACTTCGCCTGCGCGAGATCCACTCCGGGCTTGAGCCGCGCGATTCCCTGGTAGTTGTGGTTCTCGCGGACGGTGCGGTCCTTGTCCGTCCAGGCCAGCGGCGCCCACATCGGCACCATCGTCGCGCCCCACGCGTTCATGGAGAAGCGCTTCGGCATCACTCCGACGACGGTGTAGGTCTGTCCGTCGAACGTGAGCGTGCGGCCGACGGTGTCGGGCGCGGCGCCGAGGTGACTGCGCCAGAAACCCTCGCTGATCACCACGACTTTGGCGCGCGCGGGATCGTACTCCTCGGCCACGAACGTGCGGCCGAGCGTGGGCTGCGTTCGGACGATCCTGAAGAAGTCAGGTCCGACGACCGCCACGCGCAGCGCTTCCGCGTTGCCGGTCCCCGTCAGCGTCAGCTGCCGGAAGTTGTATGCCGCCATGGCTTCGAACGACGAGCTCTCGCGCTGATAGTCGAGAAAGTTCGCCGGCGACAGCGGGAAGGTCTCCATGCCGGGAAACGTCGTTTGCGGCGGCACGTGGAACACGCGAACGAGACGATCCGGCTGCTCGAAGGGCAGCGGCCGCAGCAGCACCGCGTTCACGATGCTGAAGATTGCCGTGTTCGCGCCGATGCCGAGCGCGAGCACGGCTGCGACGGCGAGCGCATATGAGGGCGTACGGATGAACACGCGAAGCGCGTGGCGGATATCGGAAAGAATCGCGCGCATGAACGGGTCTCCAGGGCGATCGACGAGATGAAAAGGACGAGTCGCGTTATTCGGTTTCGGGGGCGCGGCGGCGCAGCGGATCGCCTGACGCCAGAACCAGCGGCGCGCGGCGGCGGGCGAAGTATCGGCCCGCAGGCGGAACTCTTCTTCGAGATCCCCCAGGATGAAGTCCTGCCACTCCGGCGGCAGCCGCCATCGCAGCAGCCTCACCGCGAGCGCGGGTGGATGATGCGTCACTTGGCGTTTAACCGTCCCTCGAGGCCGGCCGCCATCGACTGAAGCGCGTGGTATGCGTGGCGCAGCGCCGCCGTGCCTGCCGGCTTGAGCGCGTAGAACTTGCGTCGGCGTCCGCCGCGTTGCGCCGTCGGCTCGCCAACCCATGACCGCAACAGCCCCTTGCTCTCGAGCCTGTCGAGCGTCGTGTACACCGCGTTGATCGACACGTCGCGGGCCGAGCGCGCGTGGATTTCCTGCCGGATCGCGGCGCCATACGCCTCGTCGTCCAGGCGCAGGACGCCGAGCAGTACCAGTTGTTCGAAGTCGCCGAGGGCGGCGGACCTGGATTTAAACCACATTGTGGTGGATATTATCGATCGAATTGGACGGGAGCGGGCGGGGAAAGGTTGCGGGTCTTACGCGAGGCGCTGACGCATCTGGACCATCTCGGCGTTCAGCGCTCCAGGCAGCCCTTCCGCGAGCCACTCGACAATCAGCCGGTCGAGCTCGCCGAACGCGTAGGGTGAATACACTGTGAGGACGCCAGCCAGATCTCCGTCGTGCAGGAGCGGCACGCTGACGCACGAGCGCAGCGGCGGGCGCACGACACCCGCGGCATCGCCGAGATCCAGCGCGGCGTCCGCATTCGCCATCGTCCTGCGATTCGCCGCGACCCATCCGCTCACGCCTTCGCCCACCGCGACCTGGTCGGGGATGCGGCCGTCGAGCGTACGGTGCAGACCGGCGACCGCAAGAACGTGACGCCGCGCGTCGAACCGGAAGAGCACCGCCACCGATTCTGGAGCGGCCTGCGACACGAACGATGCAATCCGCCGCGCCGCATCGTCCCAGTCCGCGCCTTCGACCGTCGCCAGAAACTGCGTGACCCAGTCCCGCCTTAGCTTCGTATTGCTGGAAGGCGCCGGAGCGAGCTGGCGCGCTCCAGTCCCTTCGAGCACTGACGCGACGCGGCGCCGCAGCGGCGACGCGATCTCGGCTTCTGTCGGCTCCATCTCCGCTTCTGTCGGACGCGGCAGCCGGATGAAGGCGTCCACAACAGCCGCGTCGTACATGCGGCCGCTCCGGCAGCGGATGATTTCGAGCGCATCATGGTGGCTCATGCGCCGGCGGTACGGCCGGTCCGAGGTCAGCGCGTCATAGCAGTCGACAACGGCCAGAATGCGCGCGCCGACCGGTATGGCATCGCCGGCCAGGCCATCCGGGTACCCAGTGCCGTCCCAGTTCTCGTGATGGTGCCGGACGAGAGAAACCAGCGGGAACGGAAAGTCGATGCCCGAGAGAATCGACGCACCGATGCTCGCGTGCTTCTTCATCTCTTCGTATTCCGCCGGAGACAATGGGCCCGGCTTGTTGAGAATGTGCTCGGGCACGGCGAGCTTCCCGAGATCGTGCAGCAGCGCGGCGGCCTCGAGCGCCTGGACCTCTTTGCGGGATGCGCCGAGCGCCGTTGCGAGCCTCGTGCTGAGGAGCTGCACGCGACGAATGTGGCCGTGGGTCACCTGGTCCTTCGCGTCGATCGCCATCGCGAGCGTCTCGACGGTGGAGTCGTACAGCCGGCGCAGCTCCGTCAGGTGCCGGCTGGTGTCCTCGAGGCGTGAGGCCGCGTAATGCGAGGACAGGTACGACGCCAGCAGCATCGGCCCGAAGACGATGACCGCAGTCAATGTCATGTCCCGGTGCGACTGCACGAGCAACGCGCACACGGACAGGCTGACGCAGAAATCCAGCGCCATGTGCGGCAGGTGCTGACGCAGCAACGCGACTGGTGCAACGTCGGTGTCCAGCCATACTGCGGCGCCGGCGATCAGCGTATTGAGCAGGAAATACGTCGTCGTCAGGGTCAGGAGCGGTACGACGAGAGGGCCGAATGCGCTCGATTGTTCGAGGAGCGGCGGGACGCCGGCCAGCTGGTAGAAGAGCAGTGCCGAGAGGCAGACGGAAATCGCCGGCTCCGCGATGCCGAACAGGAGGCGGACGCGCGTGCGCTTCCTGCTCCACAGCGATACCGCGAGACCGTCGATCACCGCGACCACCGTCGCTGCCGCCGGGCCGAACAACAGCGCCGACGTGAAGATCACGCCCTCGGAGACCGAGATCGTGGCCTGCATCGACGGAATGCGGATGCAGAGCGGCCCGCTGAGAAGCGCGAGCGCGGCGGCGACGTACCATAACGGATGCGGCGGCTGCGCGATCACACGTCCGACGGCCCACGCAATCGGCACCAGCCCGATCGCGCCGACCGTGACTACGTACTTGCGGCAGGTCGCGGAGATCGCCGAGCTCACGTCAGCCTCGCCCGTTCCCGCGACGCGCGCCATTCGTGCGAGAGAATCGACCAGATCGTGTGGTCGAGCAGACCCAGTGGACAGGGAAAGCATTGCCGCAGCGTTCCTTCCGCAACGGCGCCGAGCTTTCTGAGCGCGGCCGCGCCGCGCCCGTTCCCGACGGCCGAGCGGCATTCCAGGCGCCGCACGCCGAGCGTGTCCATCGCGAAATCAATTGCCGCCGTCGCGCATGGCTGAAACGTGCCGGAACCCCACAGCGTGGCGTCGAGCGCGAATCCGATTTCCGCGGTGCCAAATCCAGGCTCGATCGGCCATAGCTGGAAGAGTCCGGCCGCCGTTCTACGTTCGCGCGGTACGACCGCGAAGCACAGATAGCGCCCGGCGCGCCGCTCGCGTCTTACCCAGCGGATGAATCGCGCGAAATGCTCCTCGGTGGACGGTCCGAGCGGAAGGTAATCGAGCACCTTCGGCCCGCCAAGTGACGCGGCCAGGTGAGCCGCATCTCGCGGCCTGACTTCACGAAGAATCGCGCGGCGCGTTTCCAGGACGGGCAGCGCCGCCCGCCATGACGCGCACCGCGGCGCTACCGTTCTCCCATTCGCGATAACGAGGGAGCTCGGGATGGCCATTCAGAAGACGGGCGTCCACTGCGTCCCGGCGAGCGTTGCGCCGGCGGAGCCAGAGCCATCGACCGATCCCCATACCAGCCGATCGGCCGTGACGTTCTGCCAGTCAATCTGATCGCCGTAGAGCAGTGACCCGCCGGCGTCGTACGCGAGCACGTTCGATCCCCAGACCAGTCGCGAGCCCCATACGAGACGGCTGCCCCAGACTACGCTGTCGTTCACGTCGCCCCACACCAGCCGGTCTCCCCATACGAGCCGATCGCCCCACACCACTCGCAGCGCCCATGCGGGATCGTTCGAATACATGTAGTCGCCCCACACGAGACGATCTCCCCAGACGAGTCGCTGCGCCCAATTGATCACGTCTCCATTAGACAGCGTCGTCGTGGTCGTTACTCCGCCAGAAAGCCACCAGGACGAAACCGGGACGCTCAAGTCGATGGCTTTCGCCAGGGCGATTGCGCCGGCAGCATTGATCTCGCCGGCTCCCTGCGACAACGTGTCCGCGTTCGGAATCTGCCCTGCGGTCCACTCCAGTATCGCCTTGACCGTGTTCGGCGTCGGCGTCCGGCCACCGTTGGCGTTGCGGCTCGCCGCAATGATGTCGGCCACGACGCCGCTCGTGACCGCCGCAGCCATGCTCGTGCCGCTGAGCGTCATGTAGGTCCGCGTCGCGACGTTCACATACCAGGCGGGGTAGCTCCTATAGAGGCTGCTGTCCTTCGCCATGAAGGAGACGATGTGCCGTCCCGGAGCGATGACGTCCGGTTTCGCATAGCCGTCGTACCAGGTTGGCCCGCGTGAGCTGAACGGCGCCACCTCGTCGTCGAGGCGCGTTTCGGTGTTCTTGGTGTCCGCGGCGCCTACTGTGATGGCGGACGGCGCGTTGCCGGGAGAACTGATGCCGGCGTAGCCGATCTCTCCAGTCTGCCGGTTCATCCCCTCGTTCCCGGCGGCGATGACTACGACGATTCCGGCGGCGACCGCCTTTTCGACCGCGATCACCAGCGGATCGGTCGTCGCCGATTCGTAGATCGGATGGCCGAGCGAGAGATTGATCACGTCGATCTTGAGCTTGGCCTTGTTGGCGATCGCGAATTCGATCGCATCGATCACCGTGCTGGTGTATCCGGATCCATCCGATGCGAGGACCCGGAGACCGATCAGGCGTGACGCCGGCGCGAGGCTGCGCTACCGTGCGTCCGATTTGTCGTCCTTCGCCCGGATCATGCCGGCCACATGTGTGCCGTGGCCGTAGCCGTCCAGCGGCTTGACCGTCTTCGTTGAGCTGCTCAGCAAGTCGTAGAACGTGGCGACCGGCAGCTGGTCGTGGTTGACAATGCCGGAGTCGATGACCGCCACGCCCACGTCTTTCCCGACCTCGGTCGAATTGTCGATGCCCAGCGTTGGCTTCAGCATGTTCTCCGAAAGCGTCGGCACCGTGGCTGTCGTAAGGCTTCCAACGACGACGGCATCGACCGACGCGTGCAGCACGTCCTCGCTTTCCGCCAGCCCGCGCAGACGCCCGGCGGGCACTTCCGCCGTAACCGCGTCGATGATGTCGTGTTCAGAGAGGATCGCGGCGCCGGCGCGCCAGAGTGCGCCCTTGACGCGATCCCGTGCGCCCGCGCGTGTCGCGAGGATTACGCGTACGCGATCCGGGCGTGCGGCGGCGCTATCGAGCGCGCGGAGGTAGTGATCGAGCTTTGCGTCAGCCGCGCGTGCGGCCGCGGCAGTTTTGACTGCTGTCGCGCCGCTGGTGGCGACTGCGCAAAACCCTATGACGAGGAGCAGGCCGATCTGGGGACGCCATCGCATGACTGGCGCATTGAGCAATCAACACGCCAATACGGCTGTGCTAACGATTTCGTCTGGGCGTTACATCGAAGACGTTCGAGAGACGGTGGAAAAGGTGCCGTGCGCGCACAGATCGGTGCGAGCGACCGCTAACTGTGCTGCAGGATTGTCAGTTCGTCTACATAAACGTGGTGTGCGCCCATGTGCGACCGTGTGATGTGTACGACTGACTGCTTCCCATCCAGCGCGCGTTGTGAGGTTCCCGCGGCGGCAGGCTCCGCCGAATCCCAGTTCGTGTCTCATTGTGAGATTCCATGTCTCAGGACGGGACCCCGGAAATACTCGGGTTTCTGCGAGTGTGATCGATCGTGAGACAGCGGCTTCAGCAGCTATCGTGAGTTTTCGGTCACCCTGACGAGGTCGGCCGTCCAGCGCTGGCTGGTTTTCAGGACGCGCGCTGCATCCCCCATCGGCGTCGCTTGAGGAACAGTCCTTTCCGAGAAATTCCCAGGAGTCGTGCCGCGTTCTCGTAATTGCCGTGGGCGCGATCGAGCGCGCGTACGACCATCATGCGTTCGATCGCTTCGATCGCATCGTTCAGCGGCTGGTCGAGCCGGACGCGGATCTCCGGCTCGTCGTCGGGGCGGACGCGGACGGTCTTGCGTGACGCCTGGATTTCCGGCGACAGCAGCGCCGGTGTGATCATGCTGTCGGGATCCGCGTACGCCACAACGCGTCTGATCTCGTTGACGAGCTGGCGCACGTTGCCGGGCCAGGCGTAGAGCACCAGATATTCGAGCGTCTCGTCGTCCAGCGTCAGCCGCCCCTTCTTCTGTTCCTCCGCCGCGGTGCGAAGGTAATGATCAATGAGCGGCGGGATCTCCTCGCGGCGCTCGCGCAGCGGGGGGAGCCTGAGACGGACGACGTTCAGCCGGTAGAACAGGTCTTCGCGGAAGCGCCCGTCCGAGACCAGCGTCTCGAGGTCCGCGTTGGTCGCGGCGATCACGCGGACGTCCACCTTTACGGGTTGTGACTCGCCGAGGCCGTGGACCTCGTGGGTCTCCAGGAAGCGGAGGAGTTTCGGCTGCAGCTCGGGGCCGATTTCGGCGATTTCGTCGAGGAAGAGCGTCCCGCCGGCTGCCCCGCGGATGACGCCGTCGAACGCGTCGTTGGCGCCGGTGAACGCTCCCTTGCGGTAGCCGAACAGCTGGCTGTCGAGCATCTCGCGCGGGACGGCGGTGCAGTTGAACGGCACGAACGGTTTCGCGCCGCGTCCGGAAGCGCGATGAATGGCGCGGGCGAGCACTTCCTTGCCGGTTCCCGTCTCGCCGGTGAGCAGCACCGTGATGTCGGATGGTGCGATGCGCTTCGCGATCGAGAGCAGCTCGGTCATCTGCTCGGAGACCCACAGACCGCCGTCGGTCTCCAGGGTGTCGGCCGGCCAGAGCGCCGCGCGCTGTTTCTCCTCGCGCCGGTATTTATCGAGGGTGACGGCAGTGTCGACGAGCTTCTTGATCGCGACGCCGGTGCAGCGGTCGTTCAGGCCCGCCTTGAGGTCGGCGATGACTTCCCACGATTCATCGCGATGCGTGCCGCACACGATCCTTAGCCGCTCGCCCGCGTCCTGCGCTGCGGCGACCGCGTCGGCCTCGCTCCACGCGGACGTCGTGACGCTGCGGACGCCTGCCTCCCCGCGCGCGACGAGCGCGATCGCGTGCGCGGCGCTGGAGATTTCGAGGAGCGCGTATGTCTCGCGCGCCAGGACGTGGGGATACCCCGCCAGCTCGATCAGCGCGACCGCGTCGTCGAGTCCAGCAATCGTCGGCTCGCAATCGAGAGTGCGGCAGTCATTCGCCAGATCGGCTGCCAGCGCACTACTTCCAATAGCTTCTGCAATTCGGACACTCCGCTGATATGCCGAGACTGCAGCATTTTTCTCGCCGAGCTTTAATGAGGCCAATGCTCGCGTTGCTGCCGTCCTTGCGATCAAGTCAGGCGAAGGCTCAACAAGCGACGCCGCTGCGCCAAGCGGCTCAACGGCACCTTCGGTATCTCCGGCATTAAGTCGTGATTGTGCTAGTTCAAGCTGCATGCGCGTCAGCCACGTTATGTCTCGACTTTGTTTCGCAGTAGCTATCCCTTGCAGGACGAGAGCATCCCTGTCGGAATGCCGCTCTTTAAGCTTGGCGAGTGAAATTCTGGAAGACAGCTCCGAAAGTACGTCCCAGTGCGGTGCCAGTCGCGTTCCATGATCCGGACGCAGATGGGCGATTTTGTCGAACGCTCGATCTGCACCGGCGACGTCTCCTCTTGACAACAGCACATTCGCGAGACAATCGAGCGCGGCCACCTCCAACTGGCGGTGTTCTCCGCAGCGGTCCACAGCACGTTCAGCAACATGCATCGCAGCGCTCAAATCGCCGGTGGCGTGTAGGACGTGAGCTTGGTTGATCATCGCACCGACCGACGATCGTAAGTACCCGGCTCTTTCGCCAAAACTTGATGCAATGTTCGCGTGCTCGTACGCAGCCTGCAGATCACCGTTGAGCAGCGAGATCATGCAGCCATCAAGATATAACTGGGACTGAAGTTTCAGGTTAGGTTCTTCCTCGAGCAGCTTTGAAGCAACCTGCCAGTGCCTGCGCGCTTCGACCAGGGCCCCTTTCCGAGCTTCTGTCCGGCTTGCGCACAGTCGAAGCTCTGCCCGATGATGTGGCCGAGCGCTTCGAGCGACAGCCTTGCGCACCTCCGCGAACTCCGCCTTGGCACTTTCGAATGGCAAGACACCTGCGAACCATCCCCAATAACTTAGCTCGATACTCGCGATGATCGCGGGTGTTGCGGCCCCCCGAGCAATCGCGCGTGCATTCCGGTACTGCGCCAGACTGGTCTCAAAATCCAACTGATTGGCAGCAATCTCGGCCAAAATCCGATGAGCTGATGCCTGAATTGAGGCGTCGTGAGTTTCACGGAGCAGCTTTTGCGCGGCGCGTTCCGCAGCCGACAGAAATCCAGAGTTTAGATTTAGCTCCGCCTCTATCGAGGCCACCAAAACGCCATTCGCTCTCTGTAACTCATGTCTACGCGCATTCAGTTGATCCAGCGCTTCCCTGAAGCGACCTGATTGAAACGTTTCTACAAACGAACCTAAGGGATGATCGTGCAGCATAGGGAAACGCTAGTGAATCGCTTCCGGGGGGAATTCGGAGTTGCCGTCGCCCGCTGCACGCTCTCTAGAGATACCGAGCAATCGCTCGGCCTCGACTGAATCTATAGGAGCACACGCCAATCCTAAATGGCTCGAAGTGAGAACGCCATCGGATTTCAGCCCTTGGAGTGCGGACTCAACTCGTATGGCAATTGTCGAAGCAGAACTGCGCTCCGTGTTCAGAAGCAGCGCAACTAATTCGCTGCTGCCAGATCGAAACAACAAGTCCGCAGGTCGCAGCCCGCGCCTCGTTGCGGTTACGACGGATTCTGTGGCGCTGTCTAAGCTAGACGATGTACCGACATCAAATCGGACGGTAATCAAGCAAAAGGGATGACGTCGATTGTCGTCCGCCAGCTGAGCCTCGATAAATTCCAGCAGATGACGCAGGTTTGGCAATCCCGTCGTCTCGTCTTTAAAGGAACGAGATCGAACCTTCTCAGCTCTCTGCGCTTCCAAAATCGCACCGGAAACCTGACGCGCGACAACTTCGATGATCCGCTGGTGATCTTCGGAATAGGCATCCTTGTTCGATGAGTAAAGGGAAAGAACGCCGACGAGCGCCTTTCCAGAGATCAGCGGTGTGGCCAAGCAACTTCGAGGTCTCGGCGTCATCGCTCGAGCCGATTCACCGAGATCGAGCACGGGATCAGAATTGCGGATGGTCTGGCGATTAGCAGCCACCCAGCCGCTGAGCCGCTGTCCTCTCGGCACGCGCAATCCCTTGATATGAGCTGCGTGCTCGCCCGAAGCGTGCGTCGCGACTAATTCATCGGTGTCTGTGTCATACAGATAGAAGACGCACGCCGAAGACGGAATAAGCCGGCGTAAATGCTTAGCGATCAGTTCGGTTCCGTCTTGAACTCCCATGCTCGCCGTGAGCGTGCGGGCCAAGTCAAAGAGAGTCAGCATCTCGTCGCTGCTGGCCGCTATTTCCTCAAATCGAGTAGCGCGAGTTTCTATCACCGCGGGAGGAGAGCCAGCGGCCTCTGTTATTGCCCGGAGTGAGGACAAAGGGGCGTGTGACATTGCTTCAGGTGCGATTGTTGTGTGCACGCGCGTAAACGTGTCAACCACAAGGGGGTCGTACATAGACCCACGACGCTCATGAAGGATGCGTAGCGCTTCCTTGTCGGAGAGTCTGGGGCGGTACGGGCGGTCGGATGTCAACGCATCGAAGCAATCAACAACTGAAAGTATGCGAGCACCAATCGGGATATCAGAGCCCGCGATCTTGTCTGGATAACCCGTTCCATCCCAGTTTTCGTGGTGATGACGAACAATGGGAACAACAGGATATGGAAAGTCGATTGCCGAGAGAATGTCAGCGCCAACGCTGGCGTGCAATTTCATTTTTTCGAACTCGGCGGGCGTGAGCGGGCCAGGTTTATTTAAGATGTACTCTGGGACAGCCAGCTTTCCCATGTCGTGCAACAACGAGGCGGCCTCAATCGCGCGGATTTGCGCAGGATCACTAACTCCCATCGACTTCGCTAGGCCTACCGCATACAACTGAACGCGACGTATATGTCCATGTGTGATCTGATCTTTTGCGTCGATCGCCATTGCCAACGTCTCGATCGTTGACATGTACAACGTGTTCAGTTGGCTCAAATGGCGATTTTGATCCTCGACCCTTCCCATGGAAGTGGAGAACGTGAAGTACAGAACTACTAGGAGCGGCACAATGATTAAGAGGTACGTGTAATCAAGTTCTCTCGTGTAACTGACCAGTAACGCTGCTACCGATGCGCCGCCAAAGTAATTGAGCGCAATCCAAATAAAATTGTCACGCCAGATCCCCAGCGGTGATGCGCGCCGCTCAAGCGCGATCGCTAGCGTAATCAGCCAGGTGTTCATGGCGTAGTACGCCACGGTAAAGGCCAGAAGCGGCCATAACACTGTCTGTATTTTGATGCTCTTTTCTGCGAGGTAGAGCGGCCCGTACGGCGAAAGAGCGTAATAGATGTGAGACGCGAACCATAACGCCAATGAAACTGCGCAGACGTTGAAAATGATTTTGTAGTTTCGATGCCCCTGACGGAATGACCAGAACGAAATGATGAGAGCGTCGAGTGCGACAGTGAGAGTTCCCGCGGCGGGCCCGAACAAGAGTACAGAACTGAAGACAAAGGTTTCCGACACGGAGACCGTGGCAGGGAGCGATGGCAGGTTGACTGTCGCGGAGCCGCTGACCAACGTGAGCACGGCCAAGATCGTCCAACTCCAACCAATGTTGTGCAGATAAAGCTGCACAAATGATTGGACGACCGTGAAAGAGCCGGCCGCCACCACAACAGCGATGTACGCACGTGTGGAGGGGGGCAGATCGCGAAAACGTCCTGTGGCCATAAGGTGTCGCGAGCGAACTCGCTCGTAACGCTTAGTCGGCCCAAACGATGATGCGCATGAGTCCTCCGTTGCGGTTTGACCGCAACTAGCAGCAGTTAAACGGGATCCGTGATATTGGCTTCATTCGTCCAGACGACGCAGTCCGTCCATACAACTGAGTTCGTCCAGACTACCGAGTTCGTCCAGACCACCGAATTGGTCCAGACGAGCGAATCAGTCCAGACCACGGAATTTGTCCAAACGACTGTGTTCGTCCAGACCACCGAATTTGTCCAAACCACTGAATTCGTCCACACGACCGAGTCTGTCCAGACAACCGAGTCGGTCCAGACGACTGAATCAGTCCAAACGACTGAATCAGTCCAGACAACCGAGTTCGCTGCAGAATGGTCGAATTGGAGTTCGTTTGCCGGGTCGAGCGAGCTGAACGAATAAGCCGGTGCACTTCCAAAAGCGGCGATCATCGTTGACGCGTCTTTGACAATGTAGACAAGCCCCGCGGGCGTCACGGTTTCGTCAGCGATGCTGAGCGCCGGAACTCTGTTGCGAGCCACCAGCGCAACCGCCGCGGCGGCATTCAACTCGCCAGTCCCGGCCTCAATCAGCCCGGCGCCCGCCACGCGCGAACTCGTCAACTGGAGCGCCGCCTTCACCTGCGCCGGCGTCAGCTGCGGGCGCGCCTCGAGCAGCAGCGCCGCGGCGCCAGAGACCACCGCCGCCGACATGCTCGTGCCGCTCAACTCGATGTACGCCGCGCTCCCCTGTCCCGTCACCACGCGCTCGGGATACGTGCGCGCAAGGTAGCCGCCAGGCACCGACGCCGCGAGGATCTTGTTGCCCGGCGCCACCAGCTCCGGCTTCAGCACGCCGTCGATCGCTGTCGGACCGAGCGAGCTGAACGTCGCCATCACGTCGTCCGACCGCCGCGCGGTGGCGCGCGTGTTCACCGCGCCGACCGTCAGCACCGATGGCGTATTCGCCGGCGAAATGATCCCGCCTACGATCCGACGCCCGTCGGCGGTCTTCCCAAAATTGCCCGCCGCTGCAACGACGAGGATCCCCGCATCTACCGCGCGCTGCGCCGCCTGGCAGAGCGGATCGTCGCGGTAGGACTCGAACACGGGATGGCCGAGCGACAGGTTCATGATCCGGACGTTGTAGGCGGCGCGGTTGGCGATCGTCCAGTCGATGGCCGCGATGACATCCGCCGTGTTGCCGGTTCCGTCGGCGCCAAGAACCCTCAGATTGAGAAAAGACGTGCCGGGCGCCATGCCGCTCAATCCGTCACGCCCGCTCTCGCCGATGATCCCCGCCACGTGCGTGCCGTGGCCGTACTCGTCACGCCCGGCGCCGTTCGGCACGGTGAAATCAACGGTGGCCACGACGCGGTCGCGCAGCGCGAGATGGGGAGCGATGCCGGAATCGATGACCGCCACCGCAACGCCGCGGCCGGTGAAGCCCTGCAACTGATCGACGCCCGCCCATACCTGGTCGGCGCCGGTCGACTGCGCCGTCACCGCCATCATGCGGAGAACCTTGGTGTTGCCCGAGATGTGGGCGACGTCGGCGTCCTGGCTCAACGCGTCGATCTGGCCGCCCGTCGCTTCGAGCACCGCGCCCCCGTAGATGCGCTTCTTTACCGTCGCGCCATAGCGCGCCGCGAGCGCATCGATGCGATCGTCCGACGCCGCCACTATGATCTCCGTCGCGGCTTCGATACGCTGCGCAAGCCGATCGGCGATGTCGCGCGACATGCGTGCGCGATGCGCCTCGGCGCGCAGCGGCGCGGCCGACGCGACGAGAATCGCCGAGATGGCGATGATCCGTGCAGCGGTCGCGTGGAATGAAGTCTGAGTCAGTCTCGACATGTTGGGGAGTCCCGGCCATCACCTAAGGCACAGCTTGTGCCACAGCCGTTTCCATGGGGGCCTCACGCCATGCGTCGGTACTGGTGACAGCACACGAGATGACAAATTGACTCAGACTGTTTGCGGGAAGCGCTCGGTTGGGCTACCATCGCCCAACGCTCCGACGGCGGGATCGATAAAACTGAGCTAACAGATTGGCCGTATCCTGCTTGAGACGGCGCGGGTAACACATACCCTTCGAAAACGCCTATAAATATTGGGGTAAAGGACATCGGCCAAGTAATTGGCCGGTGAGTTCAAGAGTGGCCCGACACTCCCGCTGCGCGCTCACCATCGCCGCGATCCTGTTCGCCGGCGCCTGTAATCGGGGCAACGAACCGGCCGCTCCGGTCTCGACTGGTTCTGCTCGGGGCGGTGCCCTAACGGCGTCCATTCGTAGCGAGCCGGCGACGTTCAACCGGTTTGCCCCGAACGGGAACCAGGCGCCGGTCGAAGCGGTGAGCATGCTCGTGCATGCGCCGCTCGTGCGGATCAACCGAGTCACCGGCGAGCCGGAACCGTGGCTCGCGGAGCGCTGGTCCGTGTCGCCAGACGGCCGGACGTTCACGCTCGTCCTGCGAGGCGGCGTCACGTTTTCCGACGGGACGCCGTTCACCTCCGCGGACGTCGCCTTCACCTTCCAGGCGTTGTACGACCCGACGGTCGAGAGCTCCCTCGCGTCGGGCGTGATGGTGCAAGGCAAACCGCTGCAGGTCTCGACGCCGGATCCGCGCACCGTGGTGATCACGATGCCTGCGCCATTCGCGCCAGGCGTCGCGATGCTCGACAACGTGCCGATTCTCCCGAAGCACCAGCTGCAGGCCGCGCTCGACGCGAAGACGTTCGCCAAGGCCTGGGGCATCACGACGCCGCCGGGGACGATGGCGGGACTCGGGCCGTTTGTGATTAGCGAATACGTGGCGGGGCAGCGCATGACCTTGACGCGCAACCTGCACTACTGGCGGAAGGACACGGCCGGTACGCAGCTCCCGTATCTCGATCGCCTCGTCATGGAATTCGTGAGTGGAGGACAGGACGCCGAGATGCTCCGGCTGCAGGCCGGATCCGTGGACCTGATGACGCAGGCGGACGTGCGCCCCGAGGACATCGCCGCATTGCGGCGCCTTCGCGACCAGGGATCGGTGCAATTGATGGAAGCGGGCATCGGCGTCGACCCCAATACCCTCTGGTTCAACCTGACGCCCGGCAACGCGGCGGTGAAGGCCAAGCCCTACTTGCAGCGCGCGGAATTCCGCCGCGCGATCTCGTTTGCGATCGATCGCGATGCGATCGCCAACACCGTCTACCTCGGAGCGGCTGTCCCCGTCTACGGACCGATCACCCCCGGCAATAAAACGTGGTATTCGCCATCCGCGCCGACATTCCCGCACGACATCGCTCGGGCCAGGTCACTGCTCGCGGGAATCGGGCTCTCCGATCGCAACGGAGACGGGATGCTGGATGATGCGACGGGGAAGCCGGTCGGGTTCTCGATCCTCGCGCAGCGCGGCACGATCCGCGAGCGAACGGCGACGATGATCCAGGAGCAGCTGCGCCAGATTGGCATCGCTGTCGCCGTCGCCGCTCTCGACGTGCCCGCCTTGTTTGGACGATTCGGCGCGGGTGATTACGAGAGCATCTATCACGGGTTCCAGGCGAGCGCGCTCGATCCGGCGATGAACCTGGATCTCTGGTTGAGCGGCGGATCCGCGCACGTGTGGAACACCGGCGCCGCCGCGCCCTGGGAAAAGTCCATGGACGCGTTGATGCAGCAGCAGGCCGCGGCCCCCACGCTCGCCGAACGCCAGCGGCTGCTGCTCGAGGCGGAGAGGATTTTCGCCGAGAATCTGCCGCAGATTTATTTCGTCGCGCCGAGAGTGACCGTCGCCCTGAGCCGCCGCGTCGGCGGCGCCGTCCCGGTGCTGCTCGATCCCAAAGTCCTCTGGAATGCCGACTCGCTCTTCGTGAAGCACTAAGTCGTGTCCCCATGCCCTATGCCCTACGCCCGACAAGCCCGATAGGAAGATAAGTGGGCTTTCTGCTTCGTCGCGGCCTGGCCGCCCTGCTGCTCGTCTTCGCGGTCGCGTCCGGCGCGCTGCTGTTCGCGCAGCTCGCGCCCGGCGACTACGCTGCGCAGTTCGGCAAGACGCCCGCCCAAATCGCTGCGGATCGCCATCGCCTCGGCCTCGATCGCCCGTTCGGACAGCAGTATGCCGCCTGGCTGAAACGAAGCCTGACGCTCGATCTCGGCGAGTCGTTCCAGTACGACCAACCGGTCGCCGCTCTCGTGCGCGCACGCGCGGCGAACACCGCGGTTCTCGCCGTCACGGCGCTGATCGTCGCGACGGCAGTCGGCATTCCGTGGGGCGTAGTCACCGGCAGCCGCAACGGCGCGATCGCGCGCATGCTGCGCGCGCTTTCGCTGCTGGTGCTATCCGTGCCGCCGCTGATCAGCTCGCTTGCACTGCTCACGATCGCGGCACGCACGGGTTGGTTTCCAGTATCCGGCATGGGCGGACCGCGTCACCTCGTCGTGCCGACGCTCGCGCTTGCGCTGCCGATCGCCGCAATGCTCGAACGGCTCCAGTCCCAGTCCATAGGGGATGCCCTCGACCGTCCCTCGACGACAGCTGCGCGCGCGCGCGGCATTCCGGAGTCGCGCGTCATCTGGCGCCATGGCTGGCGGCAATCGCTGGCGCCGGTGCTCGCCGTCTACGGCGTAATCGTGGGATCGCTTTTCAGCGGATCGTTCGCGGTCGAAATCGTCACGTCCTGGCCCGGGCTCGGGCTCCTGATGCAGCAGGCGCTGATGACACGCGACACGAATCTCGTCGCCGGATGCGCGGTCGCGGGTGCGGCGTTTCTCGCGGCGGGGATCCTGGCGTCGGACATCATGCTGGCCGTCACCGACCCGCGCACGGGCATCGAGTCGATGTCGTGAAACTGCTCGCCGGGTTCGTGCTGATCGTGCTCCTCGCACCGGCGATCGCGCCGTACGAGCCGGGCCGGCAGTTTCCGGGCTACCAGTACGCGCCG